>JAYSTG010000122.1:0-2041 GCA_043719965.1 Saprospiraceae bacterium
TGAAGCAATTTATGATTTAGTTAGATATACTGATCATTGTTGGGACATCGAGCCGGTGTACAAATTATTGGACCTGAATACTTTTGATTATGATCTTAAAATAAATAGATCTTGCTTTATCAGTAGTACAAAGGATAATAATGACTTGCATGACATTAAAGTATATCCCAATCCTGCATCATCTTTCGTCACGTTGGAATCCAAAACTATAAATATAAAACAGGTGTCCATCCTTGATATCTCGGGGAAATTATTGTATTCAATTCATGGTAAAGGTGAAAAAAAATTGAAGCTTGCATTGGATCATTTTAGTCCTGGAATATATATACTTAAAGTAGGAGATCAAAAAATAAAAATTGAAACAATAAAATTGGTTATAAGATAAGAATTACTATTTTAACTGCTACTTAATCTTCAAATACATCAGACATCTTTATCTTAAGATCTTTGAACAAAGTATTTTCTATCACCTGATCGAGTTCATCATAGTAGGCAGCATCTATATACTTTCCATGCTGCAATACCCATCGTCTGAGTGATTTCGCATCCGGATTGACGATCCAATATTCCTGGACTTCGTTTTCTTCATATAGTGAATGTTTAATGACTAGATCCTTGGCAGAGGTGCTGTCCGAAAGTATTTCAATGATGAGTTCTGGAGCCCCTAGACAGCCTCGCTTATCGATCTTCGTCATGTCACATATTATGCAGATGTCCGGCTGCACCACAGTCTCTATTTGGGAATTTTCTTTACCTCTGTTTTTGCTTAGTCGTACATCAAATGGTGCATCAAATACTTTACAGGTCTTTTTATAAAAATAGTTAGCAAACTCCCGACAAAGTGACATACTTACCAATTGATGTTTGGGAGCAGGAGCCGGACTCATTTTAAATATCTTTCCTCTGATAATCTCCACCATCCCATCAAACTGCCAGGTGAGGTAGTCTGCATAAGTGTAGGATTTAGCAGGATCTAACTCTGATATATCCGTAATGCGCTTCATAAACTACAAAAATAACTATAAAACGAATATGAAATACACGAAGTATAGTAAACAGAGCATTGACCTATACAAATTGGGTATTTTGGTTCAAAAAAATTTGGCTGGAACTGACAGGATCTATACCTGGATAATTTACAAACTTTTTTAAATCATACAAACATTAATTTAACAATCTTCTAACTAACTAAAAGCCTCTTCAGCCAGTCAAATTATTATTCAATGATCCTTTATAACCATAGACCATGAAAAATAAATTTTACATTCTAGCTGTTGCTGTATCCATCTTCCTTTTAGCTTGCAATAAAGATTTAGGCAAATTCGTCCAGGTTCGTATTGGTACGCCTTCATTTACTATGCTAGCACAAGACGCCTGTACAGACATTATATTAAGCCAAGGCCCTTTCAATATAGATTTTGAAGGCTATGAGGATGTATTAGCTGATTTAGATTTTCGTGTGGTTAATAAAAAACTGATAGTTAGTCAACGCGGCAATTATTGGTATTCCAGTAAATCGACGATTTATATCACAGTTCCTGACCTTTCTAGTATTGAAATCTCCTCTTCAGGTGATATCTATGGGGATCAACGATTTGTTTTCAACGGGGATCTAGACATTTATTCCAAAGCAAGTGGAGACTTGGATATTTCTATAGATGCTGCAGATGTATTTACTTATGTGAGAGGGTCCGGAGACATTCGATTGAGAAGCGATGTGGATAATCATGCCATAGAACATGATGGTTCAGGTAATATCTATGCATACTATCTGGAGTCACTGCGGACTAAGATCTATCAATCAGGAAGTGGGGATGCAGAGCTCAGCGCTAGCAATAATTTATTGGTCCGTTTGAGAGGATCAGGAGATATCTATTTCGTAGGAAATCCATTTGTTGATTATTCCATATCAGGTTCAGGCAGATTGATTGATGCCAACTAATACAGTTCATCACAGGTTTACAAATCATTAATTTTTATCATCTAAGGTCAGATAGCAATATAATCTAATGTGTAGTTCATTATGAGTCAATTTATAAGA
>JAYSTG010000123.1:0-2039 GCA_043719965.1 Saprospiraceae bacterium
ACCACCAAATCCACTAATTTTTCTTCATCGAGCAATTGTTTCTTCATTCGCTCGGCCATACAACCTAGGACTGCGATGAGAGTACCTGGGCGGCGATCCTTGATCTTGTCGAAAGTGCGTAATCTTTTTCGGACGGTCTCTTCAGCCTTCTCCCTGATGCTGCATGTATTTAATAAAATCAGATCGGCCTCTTCCAGATGTTGAGTAGCAGCAAAACCCTGTTTTCGAAGGATGGAAGCCACTATTTCGCTATCGGAGAAATTCATCTGGCATCCATAACTTTCTATATAAAAACGCTTGGATGGAGCTATAGACAGATCAATCGCTTCAGGTATCAAAACCTCCCCTAGTCGATCTTCCAAAATTATTTTTTCAGAAAAATCTTCTTTATACATGGTATTTAAAACTGCAAAATTAAGGATTTTGTGACAAAATGTCAGGATAAGTTGATAATAATCTAATGCCTCATGATAAATGGTTATTTTTACTTCCATTTTATGCGCAAATTTGGCTTAATAGGATATCCGCTCGGTCATTCATTCTCTAAAAAATATTTTTCTGAAAAATTTAAAACAGAAGACATTCTTGATGCGACCTACAATCTGTATCCTCTGGAATCTATTCAAGAGTTTCCTGATCTTTTAAAAAGCATAGGGCCTGGGTTAAGAGGGCTTAATGTCACCATTCCTTACAAAAAAGCCATCATCCCTTTTTTAAATGATTTATCAGATGAATGCAAGACTCTTCAAGCAGTGAATACTATTTTATTTAAAGACGACTTAAGCATTGGTAATAACACCGATATCATCGGATTCGAAGAGAGTCTAAAAATATTTATCCCTCTTAGTATTACTAAGGCATTGATTTTAGGTAATGGTGGTTCATCCAGAGCGGTTCAGTATGTATTGCGAAAATTGAATATTGAGTTTCAGGTTGTTTCTCGCTCACCAGACCTTGGAGGATTGAAATATGGTGATCTTCATGCAGATGAGCTCTACGACGCAAAGCTAATTATCAATACCACACCGCTAGGCATGCATCCCGAAGCATTTAAATGCCCTGACCTACGGTATGATGTACTCAGCCCGGGGCATTACTTATATGATTTGATCTACAATCCAACGAAAACCTTATTTTTAAGCCAGGGTGAATCACAAGGCTGTAAAATCCAAAATGGAATGGATATGCTTTATCGCCAAGCTGAAGCCGCCTGGAAAATCTGGAATCAAATATGATGACATCTACCTATCTCGATTTTGCGAATACTGAAATTGCTTTTGCACATCGTTCTGATCAAGAGTTGAAGGATACCTACTGGCTTTTTAAAATGATGAATAAGCCCAATCTGGTCAAGGTAGGTTCATGGTTTGCAAAACTCGCAGCTACTTTAAAACTACCCATTTTCGATCCGATCATTAAAGCCACCATATTCAAGCAGTTTTGTGGTGGTACTAATCTTCTCGATTGCCAATCTGTCATCGATAGGTTGTACAAAAATAAAACAATGAGTATTTTGGATTTTGGGTCTGAAGCACGGGATACCGATAAAGACTTTGATCATGCGCTTTCCGAAATCATCAAGGCTGTTCAATTTGGAGCAGCTAATGCCTCTATTCCAGTAATTTCAATTAAAATATCCTCTATTGCTCGAAACGAATTACTCGAAAAATGGCAAGGACACAATGCCTTAGAATCTTATGAAGATGCTGAACTAGGGAAAGTAAGAAAAAGAATGCACCGAATCATGCACCTTGCTTCCGATATGGGTATCGGAGTGTTTGTAGATGCTGAAGAATCATGGGTTCAGGATGCTATGGATGCATTGACAGAAGAAATGATGGAAGCCTACAATAAAAAGAAGGTAGTAGTCTATAATACTTATCAGATGTATCGCAAAGACCGACTCGACTATCTCAAGTCGAGCTTTGAAAAATCAGTTACGCGTAATTATTTTTTGGGAGCAAAAATCGTGAGAGGTGCTTACATGGTCAAGGAAAGGAAAAGAGCAGAAGAGCAAGGTTATGCTTCTCCCATTCATG
>JAYSTG010000124.1:0-2037 GCA_043719965.1 Saprospiraceae bacterium
TGAAAACGCCCCGGCAATTACCACTCTTAAAAGTTGGATCGATCTTTTTAAAACCGGTAACTTGGATTCTCTGATTAACGGATAACCCCTAGCTGTTTAGTCGGTGATAATCCTTCGTAACGAAGTCTCCTGCCTCAGCCGAGGCGGGAGACTATCGGAGACAGAATGGTTTTAAAGGTCATATTTGTACAGCTTAAGTTTTGCTATAAACTTAAAATCTTTTGTATTGTATGTAAAAAATTCCAGCCAATGGCCGGATCAAGCAGAACAACACTGAACCGATCCAGTTTTTTAATAATGGCAGTTAGTTCTGATTTATTAGTGGCTTCTGATATTAGTTCCATTTTAGTAATGGCCGATAGAACTACCTGATCAAGCCCTATTTTACCTTCAAGGGTTTTCTTTGTAGCTGCATGACGCGATTGTTGTGTATCAAAATAATCAATTAGCACATCGGTATCACAGATTACTCTTATCTCTGCCATCCTTCTTGTCTAATTTTCCGGGCATCAAGGTTTTTTCCGGTGAAAATTGAGGTAAGTTCTTTTACATCAATAGAACTATTTCCAGGTACTATCGGGACGCCATTGATGTAGTCATACCCATTCTTATCTTTCTTTCCCATTGTTGGGAAAGAAATGGTGAAATTAAAATACTTAGTAAGGTCTTTCAGTATTTCCAGTATTCTAGAGTCCTTATATTTTATGATCACCTCTTTCATTTTGCAAGGATTTTATTATTCAATATTGCTACACTAACTATTCCTTTTGGCACTAATTCGCAATGGCAAATTTACAGAAAAATCCCCGGGATCGTGCAAGCGAAGACGATGCTGGACAGGAGGGCGTACCCGACAATATCAGTGAACCTGCCGGCAGGCAGGCATGATGGCGGCAAGTTGGCTGGATTGTTTCATTAAAATCTTGTTGGAGTGCTACATGTCAATATATAGTATTATACAATATTAATTGGGCAGTCCAATCATTTTCAAAAGCGCTATCGTTCTTGGATCATTGCGCATTTCTGGTGCATAATTTCGAAAAACGCTTGGGAAACCTAAAGAATAACCCTCGCGGTTTTTTACGGCCTTCATGTAATAGTCAAATGTCCTGTCATAATCCTCCATCGCCAAATAAACATTTCCGAAAAATGAATTTCCCTCGTTTGGGAAGGCCAGATTCTGCATTTTCGCAAGTACTTCTTCTGCCTTTCTACGTTCACCTTTCTTTGCATATAACATCCCTAATTGACTAAGGACCAACAAGTCAGGATTAAGCTTCACAGCAGTCTCCAGAGCCGCTTCAGTCTCATCATACCGTTTCAAATTAAAATATCCAACTCCCAACAGGCAGTGCCCACCAAAAAAATGGGGCTCCAGGGCAATCAACCGATTGCCATATTCAAGCATCTTTTCAAAAAATCCACCATACCAGTGATACAGCCCGTGATAGAATAACCCCAAAAGTGAAAACGGATCCAGGGCTTCTGCTTTTTCTAAGTATCTAAAGCTCTCTTCATAATTTCCCTGCAACATACTTAGCACCCCGAGCTGCCTGTGTCCCTCCACATTGTTGGGATTGATCTGGATACCTTTCTTCAAGTACTTTGCTGCCTCGTTAAAATCCCAATTGTACCATAGAAGAACCCTGCTGCCCATCGCAATAAGGCAGATGTCATTCTCAGGATCAAGCGCAATCGCTTGCTTGATGGCGGTAAGTGCCTTGGGAATATTTTCCACCCAGGAAGCCCAGTTGAAAAAAACCGGATCATAATAGCACATACCCATTTCTGCATAGGCGATAGCGTAATTCGGGTCTATGTCAATGGCCGATTGATAATATTCGATGGCCTTCAAGAAATTATCTGGAGTATACTTGTTATAATGGTACCGCCCTTTGAGGAATAGTTGGTAAGCTTCAATGTTGTCCGAGTATTTCTGGAATACTTCAACTCTTTCCTCATCAAGCAACTTAATCTTAACTGCTTTCAAAATGGCATCCGAGATTTCATCCTGGATAGCAAAAATATCATCAAGTT
>JAYSTG010000125.1:0-5203 GCA_043719965.1 Saprospiraceae bacterium
TAGTGCCGAGTGCCAATAGGATATGACTAGTTAGATCGCGAATAATTCTTGTAAGTCTATTTCTAGGTCGGGAAATGTAAATGGGTGTAATTTATCAGGTGCTGATATTGGAGCCTTGCCAATAAATTTCTCATGTTCATTTAGATAAACTACTACAGCATCATATTCTGGTTGCATGATCCAATATTCTTTTACTCCGGCCTCTTGATATATTTCGTATTTCAGATTCATTTCTTTTTTGGAATTGCCGGTTGATAAAATTTCAACGATCATATCAGGAGCCCCAAGACATCCTTGGTCATCAAGCTTGACAAGATCACAGATTACACTCAAATCAGGTTGCAATACGGTAAATATTTCAGATGCCTGGTCATGAGGTCTTCTGGGAAACCGGACATTAAAAGGTGCAAAATAGGTCTTGCATTTTTTATCTTTAAAGTATTGTGAAAAAAAACGAGACATATTCCACAATATTTCTTGATGTCGCCTTGGATGGTGCAGACGGCATTTTAAAGATAAACCCTTTTATAAGTTCTAACCTTTCTTTAAATCTAAAAGCAAGATAGTCTGCATAGGAATATTGTTTTGTAAGATCTAAGTCGTTAAAACTTATCATAATAGGATATGAATCTTATAATTATACAAATTTAATCTAATTTTATAGATCGAACAATGGCTTTCTACCTTCAAATTTATTTTGATGTTCTGATCCATCCATGCTCCGTGGCATATGCCAATACTTTTTCCCTGGTCTTTAATACTTCGATAGGCGTATTACTCAAGATACAGTAAAAAAATCCCGCTGTCGGTATGCTGACATAATCAGCTGTAAACCCTCCCTGTGATCCAGTATGGGCAAACTTAGCATGACCTTGATAATCGCTGACGAACCAGGATAGCCCGAGTAGACTCGGAGTTGCACTCTTCCACATCGGCAATGGAAAAATCGTACGTGATAACAATTTTGCTTCTGGGCTTACAAATTCTATTCGCTGGATAGCTTGTTCGTATTTTGATAATTCCCGAGCACTACTCCAGACGCCTCCATTGCCCGCCGCATTAAACGTTGGCTCTTCACCATAATCCCGTTCTTGCCATTGCCCATTGGATAAAGGAAGGTAAGCATGTGCTACACCACTATCTGGATACGAACCGTCGGTAATTGTACTAGTCTTCAATTCGGCAGGGCTAAAGATCTTGATTCGGATATAATCTTGCCATTTAATATTAGTCACCTGCTGGATGATCAAGGCAAGCGCATTAAATGCAGGATTGGAATATTCATATTGACTGCCAGGGGTAAAGTATAAACTGTCGTTTTGCAAAATCGGGGCCCAATTCTGAGCATCATCTGCAGTGAGATAATAAATGCTATCTTCCGTCACAGGCCTATTGTCTGGCAAACCTGAAGTGTGGGTAAGGAGATGGTAGATGCGCACTTGATTGCCTATAGCTGGGTTTTTAAATTTGGGAAAAAATTTAATCAAGCTATCCGTCAATGAAAGCTTACCCTCTTGAGCAAGGTTTAAAATTGCATAGGCGACGAATGTTTTTGAAATGGATCCAATGTTAAATAAGGACTGTGCGGAGATGGCTTTTCGAGTAGTAATGTCTTCTACACCATAATAACTTTCCATCACTGTCGAATCCCAACTCGTCATCAAGATGGCATAACCCGGATCGCGATCATTGTGAACACTAGGTAATCCTTGAATAAGGTCTAATGCAACTTTATTGTTGGGATCATTATTACATCCGATGATGAAAATAATCATCATACTAAATATCCTACATTTTCTTACCATAAAACGTGAAATTAAGACTAGCTGGGTTAGCAAACAATAAGGAGTATCTTTAAGGCTTTAAAAAGGTATAAAAAAGAATTAAAAAACATATTACTATGAAGGTTCGATTTTGTGGAGCTGCGAAAGAAGTGACAGGATCCAGTCATTTGATCATTCTCGATAATGGCTCGAAGATTCTGTTGGACTGTGGAATGTTTCAAGGGGAAAACAATGATGATCTCAATCGTCAATGGTTATTCAAACCCAGTGAAATAGATGCGGTCGTGTTATCTCATGCTCATATCGATCATTGTGGGCGGTTACCCAAGCTAGCCAAAGATGGATTTGAAGGTAATATCTATTGCACTCCTGCGACTAGAGACCTTGCGACGATCATGCTCATGGATAGCGCCAAAATTCAAGAAAATGACGCAGAATTTGAAACTAAAAGAAATAATCGCGATGGACAAGGAAGAGGAACTGCCATACAGCCCTTGTATTCAATAAAAGATGCCGGACGAGTCATGAGACAATTCGTAAGTTTTAATTACAATCGTTGGTTTAGAATACATGATAATGTAGAAGTTTTGTTTAGAGATGCCGGGCATATCCTTGGTAGCGCCAGTGTCACGATGCGTATACGCGAAGGGAAAAAAATCTCAATGCTTGGATTTACGGCAGATATCGGCAGACCAGCCAGACCTATATTAAAGGATCCTGACCCAATGTTGCCGGTAGATTACCTCATTTCAGAATCTACCTATGGCGATCGATTGCACGAGGGTATCCCAGGTAGTGATGATCGTTTTCTGGATATCATCAGAGATACTTGTATACGTAAAAAAGGCAAGCTGATCATACCTGCTTTTAGTGTGGGCCGAACTCAGGAGATCGTGTATATGCTGGATCAGGCAGCTAATGCAAAGAAACTGCCTCCCATCAAAGTATATGTGGATAGTCCACTTGCAGTCAATGCGACTAATGTATTCCAGGCGCATCCGGAATGTTTCGATCATGACCTTCATGAATATATGTTATTTGATAAAAACCCATTTGGATTCAATGGTCTGAATTATATCAAGACCGTGGATGAATCCAAACAACTCAACTATCATAATGAACCTTGTATCATCATCAGCAGCTCAGGTATGGCTAATGCCGGGAGAGTCAAGCATCACCTTGCCAACAATATTGAAAGTCCTAAAAACACGATATTGATAGTCGGATATTGTAGCCCTAATACGCCCGGTGGTATGTTAAGAAATGGAGTAGATGTGATAAAATTATTCGGCGAAGTAAAACAAGTCAAAGCCAATGTAGAAATCATGGATAGTTTCTCTGCCCATGGCGATCAATCCGAAATGTTTAATTTTCTTAAAAATCAAATACCAACAGCACAAAAAACGTTTTTAGTACATGGCGATGAGAAAGTATTGCCGGAGTGGAAACATTTTTTGACCGATCAAGGTTTTCAAAATATTACAGTACCTTCTTTGGGCCAGGAGTTAGACTTGAATGCATGAGAAAATATTTGCAATATTTAATACTCCTTGCTTTAGTAGCGTTTGCGAATTGTCACCCCTTGGATTATACCTTGGATCAAAGTGGAGCGGAGTGGGCACTACCCTTGATTCAAGGTCAAGTCAATCCAACCTCCCTGATTCTTAAGGCAGCTGCTGATGCGCAATTACTTATTCAGTCCGATGGTTCCATCATCATCCGATACACCGGTGAAGTATTGCAAAAAACAAAAAAAGAAATCTTTTTTCCCTTGCTTGGAGGCATACCTGTACCCATGTTCGATACCAGCACTTTCATTACCCTTCCTGTGGTAAATAATGTGGCTATCAAAAAGGCAATCCTTGCCAGTGGTAATTATTCGTTTTCATATGCTCATAATAGAGCTGAAAATATTCAATTGCTGCTCTCAGTCCCTGAAATGAAATTGAATAATAAAAATTTAAGTCATATCATCGACATCCCATATGCCGGCAGTCCCGTATTTGGTACTACTGAAAAGTTTTCGTTCAATGACATCGTGATGATTCCTGTGAATAGTAAAATCAACCTTCGGTACAGGGCTAGCAACGCCCAAAATGAGGTATTTAAAATTTCAAGCGTATTTTTTATATTCGATCAGATCGACTTTAAATACATAGAAGGGTATTTTGGACAAAACATTTACGATCTTAAAAAGGACAGCATTGCTATAGATCTGTATGATGGATTTGCTAAGGGCGTTATTTTTATAGACGACCCACGGATTTCGATGACTGTGATTAGTTCATTCGGTTTTCCCACTAAAGCGTTGATCAATACATTCGATGTGCAAATCAAAGATGGATCATCCATTCCATTTACCAGCAAGCTATTTGATGACGGTCTTTTTTTAAATTACCCGAGGATAAGCGAAATCGGACAATCCAAAACAACGACCTATGTATTCAATAAAACTAACTCGAATGTACGAGAAGTATTCAATGCTCAAGCTAAGCGGATCATCTATGATATCGATGCCTTGTCCAATCCATTAAATGTGGCAGATAGTACTCAATTCGTCACGGAAGACGGCAAGTTTAATATTAATTTGACCGTCGACCTTCCTTTGCGTGGAAGGATCACGAATTACCCTGCGATACAGACTTTTGATACGGATGCTTCGGCATTATCCTCCTTGGAGTCCGGTGCATTGCTCATCGAGACATCCAATAGGATGCCGCTGTCAGCAGATGCACAACTCTACTTTTATAATTCAGCTGGAGGCCTCATTGATTCGGTATTTTCAAGGCCGCAAACCCTATTTAAAGCAGCTGCTGTAAATACAAATGGTATTACTAGTCAACCGATCATCCATCAACTTACTATTCCTTTACCTCCGAATAAAATTCAAGCATGGTCGACGATGAAAAAAATTCAAGTTTCAGCAGTGCTTAATTCACCTGCAGATAAAAATGTGATCCAGATATCCAGCCAGGATGTGCTCAAAATTAAGATAGGTTTCATCGGAAAATTGTAATCATGAACAGACCTGGGATTATTATTATCTTCTTGATTCTATTGACTCCTAATCTAACTATTGGACAAGATCTGGGTATGCATCTTTTAGCAAAGGATCAAGTATTTTATAGTAGAAATCCTGCATTGCCCTTGCCCAAGAAGACTGTGATTGGCTTGCCGGAAGGCAGTGGACATCTATTTAATGAAGGTGGATCTTTGATGGATTGGACTACGACTGCGTCCGATGGGAAGCGAAGTGTGTCACTTCAAAGAATTTGGAAATCACTTGACCACAAGGAATATACTTCGGAAGCCAATTGGGCTATACGAACTTTTTATTTTGGAAAAAGACTATCAAAATTTCAATTAGGGTTGTATCATACTTTTAACGGTGATTTCGATCTACAATACAATAAAGAACT
>JAYSTG010000126.1:0-2033 GCA_043719965.1 Saprospiraceae bacterium
TATAAAATAGAGTCATGAGCTTTTCAGTAATGGCATCTTCTACTTTCCATAAACTCATCACAAGGCTTTTTGCTCCAGCCATTAAAAAAGCCCTCTGAAATCCATACACGCCTTCATTGCCTTGAATTTCACCAAGCCCGGTCTCGCAAGCTGAAAGGGGTGACCAATCGAGTGTTTTCCAATTTTAAAGAACTGGCTTCAAATGGCTGTGAAGATGCCGTCTTCTTGCCGTGATAGTGAATCACCACCTCGGGCAAAGAGTGGGTCAATTTTTAGCGAGAATTAATACAAGCTGAAGAAATAATATTTTCGCTCCTCCGACCTCAACTTTACCCATAAATAATTTTTGTCAGATTCGAAAGAAATGATGTCGTGAGTAATCACAAATTCAGGTCCCACTTGTATGATAGGTGTTACTTTTTGGATCGATTTTTGTGGCTATTAGTGTCATAACTGGTGGGGGAAGGTAGGGGGTGAGAAAAGGAAATTTTGCCAAAGAATTGTGAATTTAGGACGAAAAGAATACAGATGTTTGAATTTTGGTTTGGATTATTACATTTTTGCACTAGGTGTCCGGAACTTATTTGATTGGCGGCAGGATTTGGTAGAATAGGGATTTTCTAGTATTTTAACACAGTGGAAGAGAATAAAAAATGGACAGATGAGGATATAATAGAATGCCTAGCCCAAGAGGGATCTAATGCAAACGCAGCTATAAATATATTAAAAGACCAATGGAGAGAATATTATGAAAGGCAATTAAACAGAATACATCCTGTAAATGAAGACATTGAATATATAGTGAATGATGTAATTATAAACATAAGAGATTTAATCATTCGGGGTAATTTTAATCTGGAAGGAGCTAGTTTGAAAACCTATTTTACAAGATCGTTGATGCATGGTTGGCAAAAATATAGGATAAAAGTAATTAAACTTGAAGAAAAAAAGAAAAAATTTCAAAAGGATGTGCAAAACTTGGCCCAGTTGTATAATATATCAGAAAACAAAGTAAATAATATCCTGGATGATCTGCTCGAATTGATTGATGAAAAATGTAAAGAACTACTTTTGTTGGTGCAGCAAAAAGTAAAACTGGCCGATATAGCGATCTTATTTAATCAATCAGAAGGACATATAAAAAACAAAAAAAGAAAATGTATTGATAAAATGAAGGCAAAAATTCCTGATTATGAATATTGAAATCATAGAAGACCTTATCGAAAGATTTTATTTTGATAAATTAAGTTCTGAGGAACTAGAAGTATTAAATAAAGCAAGATCAGAAGATGCCGAGGTAGAAAAATCATTCAGGCAATTGGAATGGGTATATGCAGCAACTCAAAAATTGGAACAAGAATCATTTCTTGAAGATATTAAACCAACTATTGGTAATAGGAAAATAGCCCTGAGATCTCTGGAAAAAATAGAAGCTGTAATTATTGATGATGAACAACATAGTATCAATAATCTAAAAAGATTGTTGGCCAAAGAATATTCACAAGTACAGGTTTTAAATACTTTTAATGATCCGGAGGAGGCACTCCATTATCTACAAGCTAATCTGGTGGATCTGGTATTTCTGGATATTCGTATGCCTCAAATGAACGGATTAGAACTACTACAACAACTGCAACCTGCCCCGTTTAAAGTCATTTTTATTACTGGATATCAGGAATATGAGCAACAGGCGATGCGTTTGGCGGCTATTGATTTTATTTTAAAACCGATGGATGCAGATGATTTGAAAAGGGTGATGAGGAAATATGATCTATCATTTCAAAATCAAAGATTAGAAACTTTGCGTTTTAATCTCAGCTCCGTATACACCAAACAAATAGCTTTCCCTTTATCTGCTGGCTATAATTTTGTAGAATCTGACAAATTAGTCAAGATTCAATATACCGGTACTCTTTTTAAAATTGCACTGTCCGATGGAAGCGAGTTTTCGTCCACAGACAGTGTTATCCTGGATCAAGATCTTATTCCTTTACATTTTACCAGAGTAAACCCAAATACACTCATTAATTATC
>JAYSTG010000127.1:0-5199 GCA_043719965.1 Saprospiraceae bacterium
TTTTTTTTATGCTCAGGGAGGTCATGGATATGGTATGGACAATCCGAGGGGGGAAAGGGAATGGATAGCTAAGTGTATAGAGTGGTTGAAGGGGGAGGTGCTTAAAAAATAGGAAGAATTATTTAGCGAAATATAATTTTATTTCGATATGCTTATTTTTCAAATTTGAGACCTTAACCTTTAATAATCATATTATAAAAATACTTAATATAATCCATTCCTTTTTCTACCTTTGAGCTCAAATGCATACAGGTCCGATAGGAATATTTGATTCGGGGTACGGCGGCCTTACCATCCTCAAAGAAATCATAAGCGAACTACCTCAATACGACTATGTCTATCTGGGTGATAATGCCCGTGCACCTTATGGCCAACGATCCTTTGACACGATCTATCAATATACCCTGGAATGCGTCCAATGGTTTTTCCAGCAAGGATGTCCTATTGTGATTCTGGCTTGTAATACTGCTTCCGCAAAAGCCTTAAAAAACATTCAGCATCATGCCTTGCCTTACCTCGCTCCGGATCGCCGAGTATTGGGTGTGATAAGGCCTACTGCAGAAGTGATAGGTCAGCATACGACTTCCGGTGAAATTGGTATTCTGGCTACTACAGGTACGGTGGTCTCAGAATCTTACCTTATAGAAATCAAGCGCTCTTTTCCTGACATCAAGGTGTTTCAACAAGCCTGTCCCATGTGGGTGCCTATGATAGAGAATAATGAATATGAAAATGCCGGCGCTGATTATTATATCTATAAATACATCGATCAGTTAAGGTACCAATCGCCGCAGATCGATACGGTTTTACTTGCATGTACCCATTACTCACTGCTTGCTCAAAAAATAAAAATATACTGGCCGGAAGTGAATATCATTAGTCAAGGCCCGATCATCGCCCAAAGCCTTGCAGATTATTTAAAAAGACATCCTGAATTGGAAACTCAAATCGGTCAACAGTGTGATTACAAATTTTATACGACAGATTCTGAAAATGACTTCGATAGTAGAGCTAGTGTATTTTTTGGCCAATCCATCAAAGCTCAACATACTGAGATCGATCATACGATTCATTTCTCCGAAGAGGCGTTATTGCATATGATTACACCTACTCATAAATAATACAGAATTATTTCTTTATACTTCTATGTCCTTATAAAACTTATTTTTGATCCGTAATACTTTTACCATTGAATAAGACTGATGTATTGATTATAGGATCTGGGGTGGCTGGCATGTCTTCCGCTATTCAGATTGCCATAGCTCGCCCTGATCTGAGCATTACCATATTGACCAAAACGATCCAATTTGAAAGCAATACCCGGTATGCTCAAGGTGGTATCGCAGCGGTATGGGATGAAACCAAAGACAACTTTGATAAACATATTGCAGATACTTTAGATGCAGGCGATGGGCTATGCAATAAAATAGCAGTTCATAATGTAGTCACAGAAGGTCCTACAAGAGTACAAGAAATCATCGACTGGGGTACACGCTTTGATAAGACTAAATCTGACCTGGACTATGATCTGGGCAAAGAAGGAGGACATAGCGTAAATAGAATATTGCACTATAAAGATCTAAGTGGAGCTGAGATGCAACGTGCTTTAATTGAAAAAGTAAAATCGTATCCCAATATTTTCGTCAAAGAACATTATTACGCGATCAACCTGATCACTCAACATCATATGGGCTATTCCCTTACTCGAGTGTCATCCAATATAGAGTGCTATGGAGCTTATGTACTCAATAAACCTACCAAGGAAATAGAAACCTGGATAGCTAGAGTGACGATCCTGGCAACAGGTGGTGCAGGACAAATCTATAGAAATACTACCAATCCTCAGATTGCCACGGGCGATGGAGTAGCCATGGTATATCGAGCTAAAGGTAGAGTAGAAAACATGGAGTTTGTCCAGTTTCATCCGACGGCCCTTTATAATCCCGTAGGAGAGAATCCTGATTTTTTAGTCTCCGAAGCTGTGCGAGGTTTTGGTGGTATATTAAAAACCAAAGATGGCGTGGAGTTTATGCATAAATATGATCCACGTAAATCATTGGCTCCTCGTGATATAGTCGCCAGAGCTATCGATAACGAAATGAAGATTCGAGGAGATGATTTTGTATACTTGGATTGCAGACACTTGGATAAAGAAGCATTCATCGCCCACTTTCCTACTATCCATGATAAATGCCAAAGCATAGGAATAGATCCGATGAAAGCAATGATTCCGGTAGTTCCTGCATGTCATTATATGTGTGGTGGTATTCAAGTAAATCAAGAAGGTCAATCCTCTATCAATCAATTGTATGCTGTAGGTGAATGTAGCAGTACCGGCCTGCACGGAGCCAATCGCCTTGCCTCCAATTCACTATTAGAAGCTCTCGTGTACGGCAAAAGAATTGCATCCCATGTTACCGCTACTATTGATACTATATCATTTACTCCTGGCCTTCCGGAATGGAATGATAGTGGGACTACTGAGCCTAAAGAAATGGTATTGATTACACAGAGTTGGAAAGAACTCAAGGAAATCATGAGCAGTTATGTCGGTATTGTACGATCCAATATTCGTCTGAAACGGGCAATGGATAGATTGCACCTCATCTATAGTGAGACAGAGGACTTGTATAATACTACAGTGCTTTCTCCTCAGTTATGCGAGCTGCGTAACCTGATCTCTATCGGATATCTAGTGACTCGATCTGCTGCATTACGTAAAGAAAGTAGAGGATTGCATTATACTACAGACTATCCGGAGGAGCAAGGGTTTTTAGAAAATACGCGATTATAAATCGACATTTTCTCTATGGTTAGCTCTACTTTTATTTATTTGCTTGCTTGTTTAATCGTTTAAGCTGGATGTATTTATGAAAATTTGCCTTGCTTCTGGCCCAGGCTATATCAAAGCCGTCTTTCCCATCCAATATTCCGATTTTTAGAATATAATCTTTAACGAATGAAAAAAATGCGCTGAAAAAAGCTTTGATGTTAGATCCCCGGATACCAGCGTGTTGATTTTTGATAGCTGATTCTAATGCATATCGCGTTAGCTTTTCTTGAAAATCTCTTATCGTATCACTGGTATAATGCAAGACGGGTTGATCAATTTTCACTGCTGAGCATTTCACACGATCATAGACTATTTTTTCATGTACTTTGGATTCATCCCATAGAGCGACAGATTTAGCAAATAATCTATAACTAAAAGTATTGCCCCAAGTACCATGTTTAATGTGATGATCACCGAGGTAGTTATTAATTTTTATTTTATACACCTTCGTTAAGTCTTGTAGATCAAATTTCTCCATAAAGTACTGCCTTAACGAGGCACTGAGCGCTTCATCTGAATCCAAGGCAAGGATCCATTCATGTTTGCTATGCCTTATTCCTATGTTTTTATTTTGACCATACCCGTGCCATTGCTCGTGGATTATTTTACATCCAAAAGCTTGACCTAGAGACAGCGTTTTATCTGTACTTCCCGCATCTACCAGTATCAATTCACTAACTATCCCTTGTACACTTTGCAGGGTCGATTCTAATTTCCTTTCGGAATTAAGTGTGGTTACTACTAAACTAATGGGTAGCGGTGAGTGGTTCATTTTTTGAACATCGCAGGGTTAATCAATATCATCAAGGCAAGTGTCAAAGCATACAAGACAGGGCCACGCTGCCCCTCAAAAGGTGTTTCGAATATACATAAAAATATTCCGCAAACATTAAATGACCACCATGCCGGATCACTAAGGATTGATTTATTACAGGCTAAAATAAAATAAAATGCGAATGGAATCAGTAATGCAGCCAAAACACCACAGCCCATGATATAAAAAGCCCATTGACTAGGTGGCATCAATCGTTCGGCCTGACCCACTGTTTCTGGATGGGTTTCATACCATTCATGAATTTCAGATTTTACATCTCCATATCCTACTCCTAACCAGGGAGATTCTTTTATTTTTTCCCAGGTACCTTGGATGGCTACAAACCTCGAAGCATCTGATAAACCTTCAACAATATGACCTTCTTTGTATTTATTCAGATCATATAGCATATAGTGGATTTTATTTTTAAATGGTGTGCTAAACTGATAAGCCAATATGGGTAAGGAAATGAATATAGCTCCTAAAAAGATAGCCCGATATCTATACTTGATAGCATAAAATACTAACCAGATCACAAAGCTGATATAAAGGCAGATTACACCGGTACGTGTAGCAAGTATATGCATAAAAAGGGCAAAAAAGATTAATAAGCTATAGCCTATCTCAGGTCGAAGCGCTTTTTTTTCTATGAGTTGAAATGAAAGACAGATAGCCGATAATACTGCCCAACTAAATCGCTGATGATCCTTGCCAAATAATACGGGCATGACCCATCCCTGAGAATATCCCTGATTGATGGTATTCCAATCTGCTATATACATGGCCAAACTCCAAAGACATCCTGCTAAAATGATTCCTATAATAGATAAATTCAATAGCTTGATTACTTTATTATGCCAGGAAATGCTGAATAATATCAAAGGGATAGCGACTAAAGGTAGTTTCATTTGACATCGATGCCACCACTCGGTGATATTTTCCGACCATAATCCAGAAATGAATGGCAACACAATAAGAATAAATAAACCTATCATGAGACGGGAGTGCGATATCCAAGCGGATCGAAGCTGCGTTATTCGGTTTATATTCAAGAGTACTAAGCCAATGACCCCTATTGAAATCATGACTCTATTAAAGAATAGCCCAATAACAATCAATAAAATGCAAAGCCAACCTGCTATTTGATCGGACTTTATATTTTTGGACAATACCATATTTTTACAAAAGTTTATTCCTTCACCCTATTTGTATATACTCGCCTTAATAGTGGTAAAAACATAAGGCAATCGTTTAAAAAAACATAATTTTGATAGATTAAGTCGAAAGTCAATAGCAAAGGGAATATGTTAACTAAAATTAGTTGGCAAGATAGTGGTTTAAAGAAGAATAAAATATCTGAAGAAGTTTTCGCTGTATAATGAAAGTCATGTTATTAGCCTTGGGATCCAGAGGAGATATAGAGCCATTTTTGGTCCTTGCCCAAATACTGAAGCAAGATCATCATGAAGTCATCAGCGTGCTTCCTGCCCAATTTCAACGTGAAGCGCTGGCGATGGGCTTACTATCGCATCCGTTTACGGAGGAATTTTTA
>JAYSTG010000128.1:0-2031 GCA_043719965.1 Saprospiraceae bacterium
GATGAAGTAGAAGGCAAACTAAAATTAAAAGTGACTCCCCTTTCCTGGCCTATCGGCATGGGTCAACGTTTCCAAGGGGTATATAATCTATACGAACAAAAACTCAATCTATTCAAACCTCATCATAAGCAAGGTGAAGACGAAACCATCATCATCGAAGACATTCAAAGTCCTGAACTAGAAAAACATGTAGGTGAAGCTGCTGCAAAAGAGCTTAGAGATGATCTACATACGGTCACCACTATCTACCCAAAATTTGATATAAAAAAATATTTGGATGGTTCGATCTCTCCAGTGTTTTTTGGAAGTGCTGTGAATAATTTTGGTGTAAAAGAGTTATTAGATTGTTTTGTAGAAATCTCTCCCGACCCCTTACCTCGAGATACAGAAGAACGAAGAGTATTGCCGTCAGAAAAAAAATTCTCTGGGTTTGTATTTAAAATTCATGCTAATATCGACCCGCGACATCGAGATCGTATCGCATTTGTGCGCGTAGTGAGTGGCGTATTTGAGCGTAATAAATCCTATCATCTGGTACGGCAAGCCAAAAACTTGAAATTTTCCAATCCCTATTCATTCATGGCTGCAAAAAAAGAAGTAGTAGATGAAGCTTTTCCAGGTGACATCGTAGGGCTATATGATAGTGGTAATTTTAAAATAGGGGATTCCATTACCGAAGGCGAAAACTTACATTTTAAAGGCATTCCTTCTTTTTCTCCTGAACAATTCCGTTACATCCTCAATTCGAATCCGCTGAAAACGAAACAACTTGCCAAAGGAATCGAGCAGCTTATGGATGAAGGAGTGGCACAACTGTTTACTAAAGAAGATAGTGGCAGGAAGATCATAGGCACCGTAGGCGCTCTACAATTTGATGTCATACAATATAGACTGGAGCATGAGTATGGAGCCAGCTGTACATATGAACCCCTTCCAATACATAAAGCCTTATGGTTTAAATGTGCTGACGCCCTGGCTTTAAAAGAATTTATTTCCCGCCGTAAAAAAGATATTGCCCAAGATAAAGATGGCAAGTATGTTTTTCTTGCTGAATCACCCTGGACGCTCAGAATGGTACAAGAGGCACATCCTAAGATCGAGTTCAGGTTGAAGAGTGAGGAATAGGGTGGTAAAAATAGACAATATTACAATTTAGGTTATACCCTCCTTGAATTTCAAAGAAATACTTAATACACCTTATTACAATTTAGGTTGTTGTTTCAATGAATTCAGCAATAAATTTTAGCGCTGCTTTCGGCAAATCATGACCTCCACTATGAATATAATGATGCAGACATAATCCACTTTTTTTATTGGAATATATCGTAAGTTCTTCATTTACCATTTCAGATTGATCACATATTAATATTGATTTGATAAGCTCGGCCGATTTAAGTTGATTGGCATTATTCACTATACGATCTGTCTTTCCTGTAATGATCATCGCCGATTTTGATTCTATGCCTTTATCGATCAGATCTACGCCTTGATGGGCATTGATGATAAATCCTTTGAATAAATGGACTTTTTCACTCCATAGTAAATAAGTGAATCGTCCTCCATTGCTGTGCCCCATAGCATAAATTTTATCTTTCAATAAAGGATATTCAACTGTTAATTTTTTGATCAAAGCATCTATAGCGTGCAGATCCCGATCATCCCCATCTCCTTTTTTTCTCTGCCATCCATTCTTTAATCCTTTGGGGTCGAAGCCACCACCGATGCCAGGTATACCCTGAAGGAAAACGATCATCCCTCCCGGAAATAAACTATGCAAGGGATATTTTTTTGCGAAGCCTTCCGCTGTCCCCCCATTGCCATGAAAAACGATGAGTATAAATTTAGGAGATCTGATAGGCGCATTTGTTAAATAACTTCGTTCTGAGCCTGCTACATCAAAGATCTGGGGCTCCAAATTCGGGGTTTCTTTTTTCATCTTTTAAGATTTTATGCTAAGTTGAGAAACATCTTCAAGAATTAAATTATTTTTTTCAATATGTTTTATCTTGATCGACACCCAGTTACTACTTT
>JAYSTG010000129.1:0-2030 GCA_043719965.1 Saprospiraceae bacterium
GCGACGGGGAAGCGTTGGGCTTGGGTGGTAGCATAGCTCGCTAGGCTTAGCAGGAGCAGGAAGATTCGTGCCTGGAGCTTGATGTTCACTGTGGGAAGATAGGGAAAAAGTTATAGCAGGAAGATTAAATTGTTTAGTTGACTCTCTGACGGCACCAGACGATTTTCCTCTGGATAAAATCTGTTTTAACAACACATGATAACCTAGAGAATGATAGCTTGATCAGTACATGCCTCAGGTTCCTAAAAAGGATTTGGAGAAAATAGCTGATTGGATAGTGAAAATTAAACCGAAATAGGTTTCCAAGTAAGCAGAGATTACTTTGACAAGTCTTCGACCGCAAGTTTTAGATTTTCTGCAAAGGCACGGAGCCATACCGGGTTGTCTGCTTGTTTGGTGTCGGCTCTAAATTTTCTGACAACATTATCTTTTTTGTACTCTATATAGATTTCACCCTGATCGTAACAATTAGGACATCCAAAGGTATCTAAGTCTGAGAGGTCAAGGTCAGTCGGAAGAAAATCTAACAGGTTTTTATATTTATTGTATTTATCCTGACTAAGCAATATGCCTTTAGATGTAAACTCTGTCGCAGTTAATTCTTCGTGTGATTTCGAAATAAATTGATACAAATTTTTACCATCCATGTAATAAAGTCTATTGCAGCCCGATATACACTTGCCATATTTTGTGCCAAACAACAAATAATCAATGGGTTGACTATTTTCTTCTTTTGAAGCACTGCATTGTAACAATAAAAGTGCAAATAATGAATAGGCGATAATACTGATCTTCATACTATTTCTAAACGAAAATTGAACTAAAAAGGTTGGTAAAAATATTGTTATTCTTTTAATAATTGATCGATCGTGTTAACAGTCACAGAATGGTAATTTGGTCTGGCTTGGGCATAAATGCGCCTTGCAGTTTCTATTTGCCCTTTCCCTCTTAAAGCCCTATAGATTGGAACTAGATATTTTCTGCGCCCAATCTGCAGTAGAAAATTTTCAATCTTGTCCATTATTTCTTTTGAATAGCCAGTGCGAATAGATTTTTCAAACCAAATATCTAATATTTCGCTGTTGCCACTGGAAGAGAGATGATAAAACTTATCTATTGCTTTCATTTGTTCCACTTTAGCCGTGTCTTGAATTTGGTTCACAAATCGTACCCATTCATGACTCGACCAATTTTTAGTCTTGAGTGTATCCCATTTACCGGTTTTAAACATTTTTTGATAAGCGGTATCTACTTGATCAAATCGAGTGGAAATCGGAGAAGGCGTATTGGCAGGAATTCCGGGACTATAAATCCATTCTTTTAAATCTATACGGAGGCTATCCAAAGGCAAATGGCTTTTCATATAAGTGATTAACTTTTCGGAATTCATGGATTGGAATGCATGTTCAGAAAAATATTTTTTTAAAAACACATCAAAAGGCTCACGGCCTATAGTATCTTCCAACATTCGCAACATAAATGCGCCTTTTTCATAGGCTATACTATTCATACCATCATCTGGGTTTCTACCTTTAAGATCAAGGTGTAGATGAGTGTCTTTGTTCGTGGCTCCAATATCCCGATTTGCTGCATTCCAATCTCTTATGGCCAATAAAGCAAGCATTTCCACATAATCCTTACCGTATAAGGATTCCATAATGCGTCGTTCAAAATAGGTCGTGAAGCCTTCATTGATCCAGAAATCATTCCAATCGGCATTCGTGACATAGTTTCCACTCCAGGAATGTGCAAGTTCATGGGCTATCAATGAGACCAGGGATTGATCACCTGCTATTACTGTAGGAGTAACAAAGGTCAACCTAGGATTTTCCATACCCCCGAATGGAAAACTGGGTGGTAAGACAAGGAGATCATAGCGCTCCCAAACATAAGGCCCATACAAATTTTCAGCAGCAGCTATCATCTTTTCGGTATCTGTAAATTCAGATATGGCTTTATCAATCATCGTAGGTTCAGCATATACACCACTTCGCGAGCCCAGGCTTTTAAATACTAAATCTCCAACAGCT
>JAYSTG010000130.1:0-5180 GCA_043719965.1 Saprospiraceae bacterium
TGAAGCCGCAATCCGGCTTGGTCGTTCCTTACTCGAACATCAAATTAACTTGGTATATGGCGGAGGATCATCGGGTCTTATGGGTTGTTTGGCCGATACCATGTTGAAAGGTGATGGTAAGGTGATTGGCATCATTCCTGATTTTATGAAACAAGTGGAATGGGCACATACCGGTGTGACAGAAATGCATATTGTTGGAGATATGCACGAACGCAAAAAACGATTTTTGGAAGGTACTGATGCATTGGTAGCTATGGCCGGGGGATGTGGAACCCTCGAAGAACTCTTGGAAGTCATTACGCTGAAGCGATTAGGTCTATTTAATAAACCTATCATTATTTTAAACACGGATGGATTTTATGATGATCTGGTGGCAATGTTAAAAAAATGCATTCGGGAGAAATTTATGAATACAGATTCTGAAGACATGTGGGTAGTAGTGGATCAACCAGAGCAAGTAATTCCCTCCATACTTTCTGCTCCAGCCTGGCATGAAGATGCAATTCATAGGGCTACATTGAAGTAAAGTCCTATGTTCCATTTTTTATCAAAAATTTTATCTTTTGTCACTGCTCCATATCATTGGATCATGGTCTGTCTCATCCTGGCTGTAGCACTCAAGTCAAGGATTTGGAAACGCAGAATGTTTTTTTTGACTTTGCTACTTTATGTTGTTTTTGGAAACAAGGCATTGATCAATATGGTCTATACCAATATTGAACCTGTCGCGCTCTTACAACAAGATATTACTAGTCCCTATGCATATGCTGTGGTACTGGGAGGTGGCTTTGCTTATACGAATAATAAATATCCTGATAGAATATTCTTCAGAAATCATGTGAACCGATTGACCGAATGTATGGAATTGTATCAATCCGGCAAAATCAAAAAAGTGATATTCAGTGGTGGTATTGGTGGGTTGACCAAGTTTAAAGATATCGAGACAGAGCATATCAGGACTTTTTTAATCGAAAATAATTGGCCAGACTCTTCTATACTAGTAGAATCGACTAGTAGAAATACTTTTGAGAATGCGCTCAATGTCAAGGCAATACTAGATTCTAATCCTATTGGAGAAAAAATTCTGTTGATTACTTCGGCATTGCATATGCCTAGAGCAGCAGGATGTTTTAAAAAACAGGGCATCAACTTCGATGTCTATCCGGCAGATTATCAGCAAAAAGATAAATTAGAATACCTGGATTATATCCTGCCTGGGATGGATGCTGTTCATGAATGGGATGCAATCTTTCACGAGTGGATAGGGTATATGGTATATAAATGGAAAGGCTACTTATAAGTTTCTGAAAATTTGAATCCTATCGAATTTTCTAAGTTTAAAGTGTCCTTTGCCCAAAATGCAAAAAGTGAAATCGACTATACTACGCCAACTCTACCGATGCAGTACGTTGTGATTTTTTTCGATCCTCTTCTCCCAATACCACTTTACGTAGGCGTACATTCTTAGGAGTGACCTCGATGCATTCATCAGATTCGATATACTCCATGCACTCTTCTAAGGTCATGTCGATTTTAGGAAAGATACGAGCAGCGTCATCTGATCCAGATGCACGCATATTACTTAACTTTTTAGGCTCGCAAGCATTGACCACCAGATCGCCAGGTTTTGTCGTTTCGCCTATGATTTGACCGGGATATACTTCATCCCCAGTTTCGATAAAAAACGAACCACGATCTTGCAATTTATCTAAAGAGTATGCCGTAGCTGAACCCAATGATTTTGCAATCAACGTACCATTATTTCTGCCGGCAATTGCTCCTTTCCAAGGTTTGTATTCCGTAAAGCGATGAGACATGATAGCCTCTCCTGTGGTCTGGACCAGGATACGTGATCTAAGACCTATCAATCCACGAGAAGGAATTTCAAATTCCAGATGTTGAATGTCGTTGCGAGTCTCCATGACATGCATCTCACCTTTTCGAGAAGTGACCAGATCAATTACTTTGCCACTATATTCAGTCAATACATCTACCACCAATAATTCGAAGGGTTCATATTTCTGACCATCGATTATTTTAACGATTACACGAGGTTGACCCACGGTAAGTTCATAGCCTTCTCGACGCATGGTTTCTACTAATACTCCTAAGTGAAGTATCCCCCGACCGAATACCATGAGCGTATCTGCACTATTTGTTTCCTCTACTCGGAGTGCCAGGTTTTTTTCTGTCTCTTTATTTAGCCTTTCTTTCAAATGTCTAGAAGTTACATATTTGCCATCGCGCCCATAAAATGGAGAATTGTTTATTCCAAAGCTCATATTCATGGTAGGCTCATCCACGGTGATGGTCGGTAATCCTTCCGGAGACTCTACATCGCAGATGGTATCACCAATATTAAAAGATTCAAGGCCGACTACAGCGCAGATATCACCGGCAACCACTTCTGAAACCTTTTTCTTACCCATACCTTCAAATATGAATAAGTCTTTGATCCTGGTTCTGGTATTTCCGCTAGCTTGAACTAGCATGATCGATTGATTTTCTCTGATAATCCCACGGCTTACTTTTCCTATACCTATACGACCATGATATGAATTATAATCAATAGAAGTTAATTGCATTTGAAGATTGCCTTCTTCGATCTTTGGAGAAGGTACATATTTTAAGATGCCGTCTAACAGTGGTGTGATATCCGCACACTGGGTCAAGGTGTCATTAAACCAGCCATGCTTGCCAGAACCGTAATAGGTAGGGAAGTCTAATTGAGCTTCAGTAGCACCAAGGTTGAAAAACAATTCAAAAATTTGTTCATGCACTTCGGCGGGCCGACAGTTTGGTTTATCTACTTTGTTGATCACTACTATGGGGCGGAGATTCAACTCTAATGCTTTTTGTAATACAAATCTAGTCTGAGGCATAGTGCCTTCAAAAGCATCTACTAAAAGCAATACGCTATCGGCCATTTTCAAAACACGCTCTACTTCTCCTCCGAAATCAGCGTGACCAGGCGTATCGATTACATTGATCTTGACATCTTTGTAAGTAACGGCTGCGTTTTTAGAAAAAATCGTAATACCTCGTTCGCGTTCTAACTCATTAGAGTCCATGATCAACTCTCCGGTCTCTTGATTGTCTCTAAAGACTTTAGTGATGTGGAGGATTTTATCCACCAGGGTAGTTTTGCCGTGATCTACGTGAGCGATGATTGCGATGTTCCGGATATCCATATTATTCAGATTTTGTTATAAAAGGCGCGCAAAGGTAAGGATTAATAATCTTGCAAGCTGAGGGGGGTGATTAACAAGATGTTAATTGCCTCATTTTCAGATAGAAATGAAGCCTTATCAGCAACTTATGAATGAAATGATTAATAGTAGTTATTTATATTGATCACTACTATTACTTGCGAGTCGCCAAGCCAAAGATTCCCAAAGGCAAGTTGACTCCGCTTTCTGCGGTGATACACAGTTCATCTGCATGGATATTCCAATGCTTAAAATGTAGTTTAAGTAATTGCTGAGCTATAGTTTTGGAATACCCCATCGAATACATATTGAGTAAAATAAATTGACCATCAATTTTGAGCATCGAACAGCATTTGCTCAATAAGTCATCCAGCTGATCAGGCAGTGTCCATTTTTCGCCTTTTGGCCCTCGACCATACGCCGGAGGATCGAGGATGATGCCTTGATATGATTTTTTACGATTGACTTCTCTGCTTACAAATTTAAAAGCATCCTCTGCAACCCAACGAATATCATGGAGATTACTCCGTTCCATATTTGTTCTTGCCCAGGTCAGCATGGATGATACCGCATCGAGATGAAAGACCTCCGCACCGGCTTGTTTTGCTACCAGACTTGCTATGCCTGTATAAGCAAATAGGTTCAATACATTCATTGACGGGATGGATGAGCATAGTCCATGCAGCTTCTCCCAATTAAGTATTTGTTCAGGGAAAATACCGACATGGCCGAAGGAAGTACACTGTAACTGTAGCTTCAATTCTCGATAAGAAATCCACCAAGATTTTAGAGGAGATGATTTATAAATCCATCCGCCAGGTTTATCCGGTGATGGTCGAGTAAAGGTAGCATCCCAGTCTTGCCAGATTTTTTCATTGGCTTGTTTTGCCCAAATTGCTTGAGGTTCTGGTCGTCGCAAGATGTATGGACCAAAGCGTTCAAGTTTTTCTTGACCGCCACAATCGATGAGGGAATAATCAGGCCATTGCATACTAATCTGATAATGATATAATTAAAATTCAAATTTCTACATTAACTTTGAGTAATTAAAGGGTTTACACAAAAGATAACATGCGTATAAAGAAGCTGAAATTAGAAAATTTTAGAGGATTTGAAAATATTGACATTGACTTTGATGAAAATCTTAATGTTTTTATAGGTAAGAATGGATCAGGCAAAACGAGTGTGTTAGATGCTATTGCTTTCAATTTAGAACACATAACTAAAAGATTAAACACAAAAAACGAAAACGATCCATTTAATAAAAACTATTGGCCAAGACAGAATGATCTTAAAAAAGGAGCTTTAAGTGGAAAATTATTTTTCGAAATTGAAAGTAAAAACAAAATTTACGAACAAGAATTCACTATAAAATTAGATGGCTCACACAGCTATTTAAACATGCGAGATATACCTCATCCTAAAAAAATCGATGAATTTATAAAGTTAACAAAAAAGCATTTATCCGATCAGCTGCCAGTGTTGTTACATATAAAGTCAAATCGTACTAAAGTGGATCAATCTGACAAAGGAATAAATTATATTGATAGGTTAGAATGCTATAGTGGGGCCTTTTCATTTAAGAATGTACATTTTAGTGACTTCGCAACATGGTTTGAAAGGCACGAAAATTTTGAAAATGCTGAACGATCAAAAAAACAAGACTTGAAATTTAAAACTCCTTCATTGGAATGTGTAAGAAAAGCTATAACAAAGTTTTTTGAAAGCCTAGGTCAAATTGATATTAAGTCTCTATCTATTAATCGACAAGAAGACTTGAATACACAATTCAAAGCTAAGAATGGTATTAAACCCCCACAACTTGAAGTAAAAAAAAGGGATGCTCTCTTTAATATAGAACAATTATCTGATGGAGAACAATCATTGATTATAATAGTAGCTGATATAGCACGTAGGTCCTTTCTTGCTTCGACTAATCTTGGATTAAATGCTTTTGGGATTGTATTAATT
>JAYSTG010000014.1:0-6054 GCA_043719965.1 Saprospiraceae bacterium
TATCTCTGTTATTTTCATGCCTTCATTCAATAAATGGGTCGCTATACTATGTCTAAGGGTGTGTAGGCCTACTTCTTTTTCGATCTCTGCTTTTTTTACTAATGATCTGAATCGTTCGTACAAACCTGATGCTTTAACCGGTTTTCCATTGATACCTATAAATAAATGATCATAAACTTCCTTGGTTAGCGAGGTTGAACTCGCTATCGATGACAATAACATTGGTCTTGCATAAAGCAGATAGTTGAGTATATCCCGTTTTACCTTTCCTACCATCGGTACATATCGCTCTCTGTAGTTTTTCCCCTTCCGGATATACAATAGATTTTTATCCGGTAATATATCGCTGAGCTTTAATTCTACTCCTTCATTGCGTCGCAAGCCACAGCCATAATACACCGATAACATTGCTCTGTCCCGGATACCGATCAGGTCATCTTCTGTAGCTCGATACAGTCGCTCTATTTCATGCTTTGTAAGTACCTCAATGGTTTTCTTGGATGAACCATAAAAGTGCACAGGTACTTCGATATGACCTTGATCGGTATGTCGCAGATATTTTGCAAATCGTTTGACTGCCGTAAGATGGGTACGAAGTGTATTGATACTAAGTACTTCATTTGTTTTTTTGCTTTTCGTTTGACTGAGTGCTTCAAAGTATTCTTTTACTTTCTGCCCAGTGATGTTAGCGATTTCAGTTGTTGCATTCATCCTTGTAGTGAGCTCTGTCGAACTACCTGTTGTGAGCTCTGTCGAACACCATTCTAAAAACTGGGCAATCATCACTGGATTATTCCGGATGCTGTGCGGATCGTAATGAATCATCTCCAACCACCGGGTAAATCCTTCAATTTCCCGATGCCATGATCGGGATTTCGTTTCACTCAAATTTTTTTGGTGGTGCCTCACTTTTTATTTTTACTGGGATACTCTACTTAATGCATTGACGCTCTAAGCAGTGAGTATCCCATTTGTACTAGTGGGATACTGGTGGGATACTGGGACACTGGGTGTTCTCATTTCAGAAGGTTTATAATGATCTATCTTATGCATGATCAGCTTGATCTTATCATCGATGCTAGATCTTAATCTTAGGTATTCTTCATAGTCACAGACTTCATATTCAAAGCCTTTAAACTTACTACCACTTTTGATTTTGATATAACCATTCCGGGATAATTCAATGAGGTATCGATGCAAGGTACTGGAACCCATTCGCTGGCTTTTTCGCAATGCCTGGGCATAAAAGGTCTCACCTACTTTAGTCCTTTCTTTTAATCTTTCTAAAAAATTCCTACAGGCTTTACTCAGCTCATCACTCTTGGAAAAAAGTACTTCTTTTAATAAACTGAAGGCTGCTTTGATATCTTCTTTTGTAGTGAATATGGTATCATCGATTACTTCCCTTTGATATTGATGATAGAATGTAATCGTCTCGATAAAGCTGAGTAATAATAAAAGTGTCCTGCGCGGTTTGAATACTTCCTGGGGTAGATCGATCAGCTCTGCATAGGGATTGATTACTTTGATCGGACTTAAGATTCGTTGTACATTTTTTATCTTCTCTCTGATCTGTGATTCTTCTATGACATCGATCTGGCCTGCTGAGCCTCGCTGTTGATACTCCATGATTCGATGATCATGATCGCTGCTATCATCGATATATAATAGGATGCAACGATTGGCATTGTCATCATACACTCGTTCTTTGGTGGTGCAGCCACTTACACATACCGGACCTTCTACTTGCAGGGTGATCGTTTTGAGATTGCCTTTATTGTCCTTTAGTGTGACGGTCTTGGAGATTTTTCTTTTCGATTGTAATTCTCTCAAGGGATAGAGTACATTTTCTGCTCCGTCGAGATCTTCGATCAAGATCAGTTTATGTTTGAGTTCTTCCCGGCCAAAGTAATAAAATGCATTATCGGATAATGAGGTGATTTCTATTTTATCTTCTTCCGGGATCAGTTCGTTTACTTTTTCTTGCAAGTAGGTTTTACCAGTGCCGCTGGCACCGAGACAGATGATATGCAAGGGCTTTTCTCTCTTTCGAGAGGTATAAGCTAGGTATGCTATCAAGGCATTATTTGATTCTCCTACGATGCCACTTTTAGTAATATCGTTGAGAGTATTGCGCAAAAGTTTTGGATCTTTTAGGTAAGCGATCGCTTCGCTTCTCTCTTTATCGCTTAATTCTTTTCGTTCTTCTTTTTTTGGTTTGAGTAGTTCGAGTTTTGATTGGCGATAGTGTTCTAATGCATTGGTGAGTTTGGATATCGTACGTTCTGATTCGGCAGTGCCGAGTTCCAGGCTTTCAGCTATCTTTTGGGTGAGTTGCTCTACTTGTTTGGTATGGTATAGATCGAGGCTATGACGCACGGGTAGATGATGTGAATACGTGGATCGTTCTATTTTTAATGTCACGCGCATGCGATCGAGGCCACTGATTTTTATCCCGCCCAGGATGAGAATATGGAGGTGTTCGGTGTGGTAGGTGATCAGTTCGGGATTGTGGGTATCGAGCGCTCCCTTGTTTATTGATCCTTGTATCGCTGATCCGTGGATTGGTTTATGATTCTTTGATGTTTCGATCGGTTCTATATTTTCACTTTTATTTTCCCTGCCCGCCGATGAGGCGGGATCTGAGTTTTCAGTTCCCGCCTGACCATTTTTATTTTCAATTGAAAAAGAAAAGTCGGGCAGGGAAAAGAAAAAATTCCGTTCATTGATTAAGTGTTGTAATATTTCCGGTTCGTGTGATTGGATCAATGAGTTCGGATCTTCGCTTTCTGGTGTAGTTACATAACTGATCTTGATATCACTTCTCATTTCATGGATCAGCTTGCTATACTTTTCATTCGCAGCTCTGCCGGCTTCATCGCCATCAAAGAATAAGATGATTTCTTTGATTGATTCTATGTTTTTGATCACTTGTTTCCCGACGCTAGCGGTCGGGATTTCAGCCGATGTATTGGACCACTCTTTTATGGCTTCAACATGCTCTGATGTAAATCCATTCGTTCCATACAAGGCCAGTACTTCATAGCCGGATGCAGCTCCCTGAGCTGACACACTGAGTCTATCGAAGTGTTGTCGAAAGGTGGCTGCATCGATGATGCTTTCTACTAAGATCAATTTAGTTGTATCTGCCTTGGGGTATGATGGATATAATCCTTTGAAGCCTCCTGCTAAGTAGTAGTGTTTGGATGTATTGGTATCGCTTATACTTCTTCCATAGATACTTACGATATGACCATCTCTATCTTTCAATGGAAAGATGATGCAATTCTTGATTTTGAATAGACCTAGCTTTTCTGCATTCTCTTGCAGCTCTTTATTCCAACTCTTGCAGATATCGTATGCACAAAAGCCTATTGATCCCGAGGCTTCGGGATTCGCATCGAGGCCACGCTTTTGTGTATAGGCTTTGCCTTGCGTGCTACGTTGCATGGAGTGGATCGTGCTTTGATAGTATTTGGTAAGAATAGCGGTTCGACCAGGCTCATCGTTAGCAATTTGAGACAGATCTTCTGTTTGATTGACTGCGTCTCGGCCATAAGACGAGATAATTATTGGAATTGGTTTATAAAATGATGATATGCCTACCATTGCTTTTGCTTTGATCAAAGCATCGCGTTTAGTAACATTCTCAAAGCGCATGATAAAGTCTATCGCATCGCCACTGCCTGCATTAAAGTTACTACTAAAGCAGGTCCAGGTATTGGTCTTGGGATAGATCTGGAGGCTTGGAGTCTTGTCATCATGCCAGGGGCAGTGTAAGCGGTTGTTTCGATCGGGTGTGAAGGTGTAGTGGGTTAATACCTCAAGGATGGTGAGTCTGGATTTGATGTCGGTGATCTCCAGGCAATTATTGTTTTAATCATTAATCCACAAGTTGCCTTTATAAGCACTATATGGTAACTTTATTGCTCTAATAATCACTATTAAGCAATGGACATAGCTAAAAAAATAAAACGAATACGAGAGGCTAAAGGCTTGACTGCCAAAGAAGTAATCTCCGCTGTTGGTATGGGAGCAGCCATGTACAGCCGAATCGAAACAGGTAAAACAGAACCTTCTATTACTACTCTTGAAAAAATAGCTAAAGCTCTTGGTGTAGGTTTATCTGATTTCTTTGCTCCAGATGCCACTACAGAAATAAACTCCTTCGATGGCTCTCTCATGGAAAAAGTAAAGGCTATTGAAACACTAAGCGAGGATGAAAAGAAAACCGTCTTTAGTATAGTAGATGCTTTCGTAGGTAAGAAAAAACTGAAAGATGCGCTTTCTGGGGTGCTGACTGAGGTTGGCTAAATATTAGGGCAATCGAATAAACTTTGAGTAAATACCTTTAAAGGTTAATTGTAAAACATCGTTTTTAATTAAAAATTTTGTGACTTCCCGTAAATTGGATGCGCCAGGCTGAACTGTAGTTATTTCATTTTGACCTATTTCATAGACTAAAATGATGACTTGTTCTTTTTGCTTTTCAAATATTGTGTAAGTTAATATCCCATCTTTACCAAACTTGATCATCACATCACCTAGTATTTCGCGCGAATTAATATCCTCAGGGCTAATAACCCAACAACCTATCAACTTATCCCTTATTGGTATATTCTTCATGAAGCTTTTTCAAATGTAAGTCAATCGAAATTTTTCGTCTTTTCGCTAGGTCTATTAGTTCATCTTCAATATTCTTTGCCTCTGGCAGGTTTCTATTGTATAATAGTACACTCAAATTCAAAAGCCTTTCTAATTCGGTTGTATTGTTCTTAGTATTCGATAACCAAAGATTTAATAAACCATTTTTAGCAATTAGTGTTTCAAGTTCGGGTAATACATTTTCAAGAATAATTTTTAAAGTTGTACCAGTCAAATCATTAGTGTCTGTATTGTATGACATGTCAAACCATAAGTCTTTATTTTCCGGTAAGAAAAAACCAATTCTTTGTGTCCAATGACAATCTTCAAATGTTATATCATTTTTCAAATTGCCATAAAATCGACTCAACTCTTTTGAATATACCCCGATATTAAATGTGAATCTTATTATATTTGAAGTTGAGCTCTTACTTTTTTGGATTTCAATTAAGCCTATATTTTCCACACCATGTAACAGATATCTGTTTCTACTTTTAGTAAATCTAGCCAATTTAAGTTGGCTGGAAATATCATTTACATATTCTTTAAATTTATCAGCAGACCTCACTGTTGCCTAATTACATTAACAGGATAATCTTTTACCTTTAATAGATAATAATCCTTTGCCCTCTGACTTACTGTATAAGGAGAATTACCGGTTTTTGCTTCGACCCCTCCTAAAATTGTTCCTTTTGAATTACTAACCTCAATATCAATCACTCTTGTTCCAAAAGAAGTAGATTTCGGCACTTCTTTAGTTACAGATCTTCCTTGTGATTCAAATACATCAGCTACTTTATCACGGAAAGCATCACCTTTTGCTTTATTGGCTTGTATGGTATTAACCACAGCACTCTTTCCACCTTGTAATGCTTTCCCTATTACTGCACCACCGACAGCAGCAGTTGCACCAATTGCAGCATCGGTAGCCACTGATTCGGCTGTAATGGCTTTGCCTTGAATAGCATTACTCGCTGCTCCTCCCACGACATTTCCCGCTACACCGTCACCAGCCACAGCCAATAAACTAGCTCCTCCTGTTAATCCTGCAACTGCACCGGTTATTGCACCTTGGGCAGTTGCTCCACCTACAGCTTTCCAATCCGAAATACTACCATTTTTAATTAATTGCCTACCTGCTTCAATTCCTCCGCCAATCAATCCACCTATTAATCCACCAGCAACTGCTAATGGACAAGTGGGACAGTTTCCATCCGGATCAGTAAGATTCACAGGATTATTCCAAGCATAAGCATATGGAGACTTATTACTTTGATTTGGATGATCCGCTAAAGCATCCACTCCTGTAAACCTCCCCACCCCTGCATCATACCATCGTGCTCCATAATCATACAACCCCAACCCAATATCATTATTCAATTCCTTCCCATTGTACTGATATAAATTATC
>JAYSTG010000131.1:0-15025 GCA_043719965.1 Saprospiraceae bacterium
GTGAATTATATAGATTCGACAGATCAAAATTGCCCATATTCCGAGGTAGTTATCCACCGTACTTGGATCGTTACGGACCTGGCCGGAAATGTTACCAAAGAGAAACAAACTTTATACACTCAAAAGGTAAATTTAAATCAAGTCGTTTTTCCCTCGCATATCAATACTTATTGCCCGGCAGCTCAAAATATCAGCGAGGCTGCGGCTGGTGTTCCCACGTTTGAGGGACAACCCGTGCAACACTATTGCGGACTGACCGTTTCATTTAAAGATTTCAATACTAAACTGTGTGGAAATTCCATCTTCATAAGAAGGCATTGGACCGTGACAGATTGTTGCAGCTTATATGCACTGAATTATGATCAAGAGATTTACTACCATGATACGACTAGACCTGTGATAGTTTGTCCTGCTCCATTGAGCTATGGAACTAACGTAAAAGAGTGTTACACGCATCAAATCGTGCCTGGCATAGTAGCTAAAGACAGTTGCAATCCGTCAGGGTTGGATGTATATGTTTTAGTGGATGGGGTTGAAATCCTCAAACCGGGCCAACGAGCCATTCTAGGAATCGGAAGTCATATTTATGAATATCATGTAACGGATGTATGTGGTAATTCCAGCATTTGTAAAGTTCAGGTTACCGTGGTTGATGCACAACCTCCATTACTCAATTGTCATCCTCTCGAGGTTTGCCTTATAACAGACTCCATACGGGTAGGTGTTAGACAATTTGTAGATGAGTTTTGGGATGATTGTTCCGGTTTAAATAAAGTTACTTTAAAAATCAGAAAATTAGAAGATAAATGTGGTAACCCGTTTGATGACCTCGTATTCAAAGATAGTGTTACTATATGTTGTGCAGGTGATCAAGGTGGAATCGTAGTAGTAGAAATAGAAGCAAAAGATCAAGCTGGCAATGTAAGTACGTGTCTTACGGAAGTCAACTTAACTAGCAAACTCCCGATCAGTATCATATGCCAGGATTCAGTCAAATTAAGTTGTGGCACGCCAATACCCAATATTCAACCTCAAGTAAATTTTTGTGGTGAATTTATGGTCGTTACAAAAGTTGTATTTGATAATCGAAACGCAGGCGGTGTAGGTACACTGATCCGAAGGTATGTAGTCACAGCGAGCAACGGGCTCAAAGATTCATGCCAAACAGTCTTTACGATAGGCCTTGGTGCTAATGCTTTTGGAGTAGATGATGTAACCTGTCCAGCAGGAAATGTAGATGTAATAGGTTGTAATTTCCCAAACATAAATTTAATACCGGGGATATCCCTTAAAGACACTGCCCGACCCTGTGCTCAGGTGATGGTCACATTGAAACTAGATACGTTTACAAATTTAGGTACTCCATGTTTAAGGATTCGAAGGACCTGGACTATAAAAGATGCTTTACAGCCACTAATCAATGTAGTCTGTGTGCAGAATATAAATATTATAGATACTGTGAAACCTAAACTATCTGGAGTACGGGACACTACAGTGATTGCTTCTTTATCTTGTAATGCATTGATCGATCTTCCACCGATGACAGCTATGGATTGCGACCCCAATGTGGTGATCACTAATACCTTAAATAGTCAAGGTGCTAATATAGGACCTGTCACATTCCCCAAAGGGATGACCTTCATCAAGTATAGGGCTGTAGATAAATGTGGCAATCGAGATTCCCTCACCATTAAAGTAAATGTGACAGACACCGCACGGATCAGGGTCATCTGTCAAAATGATACCATCATAGCATGTGGGGCTGCATTTACTCCGAGAGCAGGTACTATCATTGCATCTTGTACTCAGATTGCAAGTAATGTACTTCGGTCGGATACCATTCGCAACAGATGTTCAATCACGAAAATTAATTTTAAACGTATTATTACCGATACCTCAGGTCGAAAAGACTCGTGTACGTTCATGGTTACATTTAGAGCGGCTGACACCTTATTCTGTAATCAAATCGCCTGGCCAAAAGATACAACGCTCGTAAATTGTGCTAAAAGTGTACATCCAGATAGTTTAAATCTCAAACCAATATTCACATATATTCAAGGAGCATGTTCAAGAGTCATTACTACATTTAAAGATACTACGATTGCCACCTCGACTGTGGCAGGTTGCTCGAACACGACCCGAAGAATATGGACCGTGCGTGATACATGTGCTATTCCACCCGTAATGTGTGTAGACACCCAACTTATCATGGTAGTGGATATTACAAAGCCTGTGCTTAAAGTACCCAAAGATACTTGTGTATTTCTACGATTCCCCACATTGTGTGATACCTTGTTGAGTTTCTTGGGCAATGCTACTGCTATGGATTGTGATGTCAATGTAAACATCAAAAATGTAGTGATAGGAAAAACCGATACAGCTGGAGCATCTTTAGTAAGAAGATATCCAGTAGGTATCACTCAAGTCTTAGTTATTGCAAAAGATGCTTGCGGCAATACAGCATTGGATACCCTGATCGTCACTGTCAAGGATACTGTACGACCTATAGCTACGTGTAAAAAGTCCAATAACTATATGAATGATCAAGGGATCGTACGCATACATGCAAGAGTGTTCGATGGGGGTAGTCAAGATAATTGTACTCCTGCACCTCAATTGAAATTCTCTTGGACTCAAAATGTCAATGATACCATACTAGAAGTGAATTGTAATAATGTAAAAGTACTTCGAGCAGGCGGAGATCTGAGATTAGATACCGTGTTAGTCTTACCTTTTGAACGAAATTTCAATCTTTGGGTCACCGATGCCAATGGAAACCAAGACACTTGTGAAGGAAACAGGTTCCTGGCGTTTTTTGATACTTTAAATATTTGTGGAAAGAATGCAATCAGAAATACAGCTGCTATTAGAGGGAAGGCAACTATGGTGAATGGCAAAGCTATTCCTAAAGTAATATTCTCTGCGATAGGTGATGCACAATATCAAGCTGAATCCAATACGGAAGGTGCATATGACATTCAAAGCATATTACCAGGCATGTACAAAATGTTCCCTTATAAAAATGATGATCCAGGTTTAGGGGTCAGTACAATAGATTTGTTGGCAATTCAAAAGCACATTTTAGGGATAAGGCGGTTTACCAACATGGATCAATTCATTGCAGCAGATATCAATAAGGATGGAGAGATCACCAGTGTGGATCTCATCGAACTCAGGAAACTATTATTGGGGGTTTATACAACCTTCCCTCAAAACACTTCCTGGAGATTCTTTGACCAGTCTTTATTGGCTAGAACTACAGATCCGCAAACCGCATCTGAATTTGAAACTCCATTTGTAGAAGCCCTGGATAAAGATGTAAGCACAATTAATTTTACGGGAATTAAGATAGGAGATGTCAACTTGAGCGGAATTCCAAGTGTGTCATCTTTGGAAAGCAGAAGTAAATCATTCTTGAGTATTATAATTCCAGATATGGAAATGAAAGCAGGAAAGATTGTAGAGTTACCTTTATTTGTAAATGCTACAGGCTTGATAGGAATACAAGGAAGTATACTATTTGATCATATATCCATATTGGATATGGTCTCAGAATCAAGTATGATTCGTCAAGGCCAATACAATGAAGGAATATTAAGCGAAGGCAAATTCAACTTTTCATGGGTAAAATCAGCAACGAATGAATATCAAGGAGATCAAATGCTCGTAAAATTATATATCCGACCTGATCAATCCGGCAGCCTTGCAAAGATGGTGCGATTAAATACGAAATCATTCAGTAACGAAGCTTATAATAAGGATCAAGTTATAGCGGGACTAAACATTAAATTTACGACCTCTGGACTTCCATTAATTCCAGTGGACAAGATGATATTGACTCAAAATTCACCCAATCCGTTTGCAGATCGGACTTTGATTCGATATACCTTACCATCAAATGGAGAGGTACAAGTAACGGTCACAGATATTACTGGCCGAGTCGTGTCAAGATGGTCTAAGTATCAGGCGAAGGGAGATCATCAATGGTATGTGGATCAGTCTGAACTGGGTGCTGTAGGAATCTATTATTACAAAATGGATTTTAATGGCTACTCTGAAAGCCGAAAATTGATATTGATCGAGTAGCGATAATGAATTTCATTGTTTTATTTCCAGGAGCCCTGGCTGTTTATTCAGTCAGGGTTCTTTTTTTATATAATATATTACCCTAACCTATAAACTTTTTTTAATCAGTATTTAACATATTATATTTTAATACTATTTATAATATTATATAAAACATATTAATATACATTATATAATAATTACATATTAAAAATACTCAAAATAGGGTATATCAACTCTAAGCCGTTAAAATATATTTGTGACATATTATTATATTAATTAATATGATAATATATCGATAACAGAGAATGAGAGTGAATTGAATATTGGTTTTATCTAATATTTAATTTAAGAACGAACCTAGTATTAAAATGCCTTCGTCAAGGCATAAGCCTTCCTGAGAGAAAAATGATGATGCTGCTTTTGATGTGATCAATCGGTTCCCCCCCATGTACCGCATTGATTAAATCTTAGAAAAAATGGTTTGCAAAGGCATCCCATCCCGATTCATTTAATTAAAACTAAAACTAAGTCTCATGGAGAAAACTCAACGCACAGCTGTACGGAGATTGGCAAGCTTCTGCAAAGTAAGTGCAATTTTAATCATCGTTCTGCTTGGCAGTGCTCAAAAAGCAATAAGTCAATGCCCGATGATTTGCCACAATGTAAATTTATCATTGGACACTATTACCGGTGGTAAAGTCACCATTTTACCAGAAAACATCTTGACCAACCCTGCATCTTGTCCAGGTGGAGTCTTTGAAGTTCAATTGTATGACCCCAATGGGGTAGCCATAGGTAATATGGTTACCTGTCAGTGGGCAGGATACACATTGATCGTCAAAGTTACCGACAATGTTTCCAAAAACAATTGTTGGGCTAAAGTCAAAATTGAAGACAAAGCTGGTCCAAATCTAAATTGTATAAAAGATACAATTTCTTGCCTTCAATTGAATGCGTTCAGTAAAGGACTGGATAAATTCCCATTTGGCAAGGCTACAGATAATTGTGGTACAGCTACACCCATATCTATATCGGTAGTGTGCAAGGATTTTCCTTGTACCAATACTGAATTTGTAGCGAAATGCGTAAGACATGTGATTGCTACGGATCAATGGGGATTGACCTCTACGTGCTGGGATACCCTGTGGATATCAAGAGATACCCTCGCCAATCTAATTACGGCCAGGGATACCATGGTGGATTGTTCATTAGCTGATTCACTCGGCAGAGACCAATTTGGTAATCCAAATCCTTTAAAAGTAGGAGTACCTACTATTAAAGGCAATCCGGTATGGCCTAATTTCAGCTCCTGTCAAATCATCAGCCGATACAGTGATAAAATATTCCCCATCTGCGGACGAAGCAGAAAAATCAGAAGAGAGTGGACAGTAACCGACTGGTGTACTAAAGAAGACACCGTGGTAACGCAGTGGATCAAAATAATGGATACTACTGCTCCTGTGATTATCAAGGCCTTGACCCCTCTCACTGTAAACGTTGGGCCACATGATTGTAACGGTAGATTGAATTTACCTCGACCGATGGTGAGTGATTGTTCCGGTATTCTTGCTTATAATTATTCGGCCACTATCATTGCCAGTGGCAATAGTGGAGCCTTGCCTACGGTGATTAGTGGCACCTTCAATGGTCCATTTGCTCAAATATCACTCCCCTCCGGAGTACATGAAATAAATTATTTTATTCTTGATTCCTGTTCGAATACGAAGGAAGCTAAACAGACGGTTAAGGTACTAGACCTCACCCCCCCAACCCCTGTTTGTGACGAACGTACCGCAACGACATTGGATCCTCAATCCTGCTGGTCAAGAATATATGCTGCTGATCTTGATAATGGAAGTCATGACAATTGTTGTAAGACTTTGTATTTCGCTGTAGCGTTGATGGATACCATCACAAAATATCAAGAACTGTTGACGACTAGAATAAAGGCTAAATATGGCCTTGAAGTTTATGTGAACAGAAGAGCATATTTTGATTTGTTGATCGACAAGTATATCAACTGTGCAGTGTTCAATGACTATGTCGATTTAGGAGATTGTGGAAATAAACAATTGGTATTGCGAGTATATGAAGCTTGTAATCTTAGACAATATGATATACATGTCCATGGAGACTCAAGACATGCATTTTATTGTAAAGAGGCGTACGGTAGTGAACTTACTAATATCGAAGAATTAGTCAAAAAGAAAATAATCGGAAATACGCCTACGACACTGCTCGATTTGAATTTCCCTATTGCACCTCGTAACTACAATGACTGTATGGTATGGATCAACGTTGCAGATAAACAAGCGCCGACTTGCTCGGTAGCGCCTGAAAAGTATGCATATTGTGATGGTGTTCCATTTATGAACAATGAGGTGATCAAGTCTATTGATGAACTGGAAATATCACCGATTTGTAATGGAGCGAATGGGATATATGATACTGCTTATCTAAAACTAGATAAATATGATGTTGGAGCCAAAGCCAATCCATTGACCTTGTTTGACACAGCTGCGTTTAGAGACAATTGTGGACCTGTAACGGTGAGGATGCAAACGAGTGGAACAATCAATAATTGCGGAGCAGGCACCTTGACTCGTACTTGGACAGGAGTCGATAAGTGTGGACTGCTTTCTACGACCTGTTCGCAAAAATTAAAAATGTTGCATCGATCAGATTTTGAAGTATTATTTCCAAAAGACATCGAAACGACCTGTCTTAGCAATTTAGGAAATATCAATAATCCTACAGGCGAAAACTATCCAAAGATCTTTGATGATGATTGCGAGCAGGTAGGCGTTTCATTTGAAGACACTCGATATGAAATTGCTTCAAATGCATGTTACAAAATCTTAAGAACTTGGAAGTTGATCGATTGGTGTGCTTATGATCCAGGATTGCATAATCGATATCAGGATTTCATAGTAGACACATCACTTGGTTTCCTTGCTGTGGATGATAGGAATAATTCTAGATCCTGTACCTATAGATGGTTGAAAGATAATGGAGATGGATATATTACGTATACACAAGTCATCAAAGTAATCAATACTATCCCTCCAGTCATTACCAGATCAGATAGTATCGTGGCGTGTGCAGACAATCCACTGTCATGTTTAGGTCGAGTCCGATTGAAAATGAATGGTACCGATGATTGTACACCGGCAGCAGAATTGAAGTGGATCATCCAAATCGATTCTATGAATGATGGATCTATAAATAGAATCGTTGAAGCCACAGGCGCTATGGCAACTATCGATGGAGATTTCCAGGTAGGCCAACATAAAATCACATTTATACTTAGAGACCTTTGTGGAAATGAAACTACAAGGTCCAGTGTGGTGGATGTACGATTATGTAAAAAACCTACACCTTATGTATTGAATGGCCTTGCGGCCAACTTGATGCCGATTGATAACAATAAAGATGGCATACCGGAGACTGGAATGTTGGTGATCTGGGCAAGTGACTTTAATGCAGGTAGCTCAGCTGGATGTGGACAGCGGATTGTAGCATTTTCTTTCTCAAGTGATACGACTAAAAAATCGATTACATACACCTGCGATAGTATTGGACAGCGATTCGTCAATATTTGGGTTACCGATAGCTATGGTAATCAGGATTTCGCAAGAACCTATATATTGATTCAAGACAATAATAAAGCATGTGGCCCTGGACCATCCGCTATAGTTGGCAATATCACTGGATTAGTGAAGACGGAGGATAAACTGGATATTGAAAAAGTAAATGTAACCCTCGATGGCAGTAATGCGATACCCACGATTACCAAATCAGATGGTGCATTTGCTTTCTCTAATATGCAATTGGGCGGATCCTATAAAATAAAGCCTAAGAAAAACATCAATCCAATGAACGGTGTTTCTTCTTTGGACTTATTGGTGATCCAAAAGCATATCTTGGGTATACAGACTATCACTTCTCCATATCGTATGATTGCTGCTGATATCAATAAATCCAATGATATTTCTTCCATCGACTTAGTAGAGCTCAGAAAATTGATCTTAGGAATTTATGAGGGATTTCAAAACAATGAATCTTGGAGATTTATACCTGGAGATTATAAATTCAAAAACACCAGTAATCCATTTGATGGAGGGTTCCCTGAATTTCATGCTATACCTACATTCACTTCCAATACTTTAGCCAACTTTGTAGGGGTAAAAGTGGGTGATGTCAATGGTACCGTGACTCCAAATCAACTCATGGGCGCAGAAGTAAGATCTCCTGGTAAAGAAATAGTTTTTGCAACAGAGGAACAAAACTTCAAAGCAAATGAAATCGTGAAAGTGCCTGTGTACCTGGGATCCTCCGGTGATATTTTAGGGTACCAATTTACGCTTGCTTTTGATCCGGCAATACTACAACTTATGAATGTTGAAGCATTGCAATCTGGAATGTCAGATGCAAACTTTGGAATGAATAAAAAGGCTCAAGGTTTAATTACGACGAGCTTTACGAATACCAATGCCTTCAGATCAGGTGATAAAGCGATGTTCGTGGTGAATTTTAAAGCCTCTAAAGCTGGCCTTTTAAGTGAATACTTGCACATCAATTCAAAAGTTACTCAGGCAGAAGCTTATAATACTGGTAATGAAGTAATGAATGTAAGACTGGCTGTTTCTTCAAAAGTAACCCTAGCTGAGTCCAATTTATTGCAAAATACACCTAACCCATTCCATGATGTGACTAAGATTGGATTCATTATGAATCAATCGGGCCAAGCTCAAATCACCGTCTATGATTTGAATGGTAGGGTAGTGAAGCAATTAAATACAAAGTTTCAGAAAGGATATAATGAAGTACAGTTGCGTAAACAAGATCTTAATACCGCTGGTGTGTTCTACTATCAGCTGCAAGCAGATGGTTTCAACGCTACTCGTAAAATGATTGTGATCGACTAAACATAGTCAGAAAATATACTGTTTTTTGGGATGGGACCCCTCTCCACCAAAGGGTGGAGGGGGTCTTTTTATTTAGGGATCGCACTTCAATTAGCCATAATCAAAATATCTCCAAAATGCGTTTAATTTTGTGATTTGATGGCGAGAGCATTAGGAATAGATTATGGCTTGAAACGTTCCGGATTATCGGTTACCGATCCATTAAGGATTAGTGTCAACGCTATGAAGACTGTACAGACTATTGATTTATGGAGTTTTATCCAAAATTATATTGTCAGAGAACAAGTGGACTTAATTGTACTAGGCGACCCTTATCACATAGATGGGACTCCTACTGAGCTTCATCTCCTGATTCATACTTTGGGCCGCAAAATAGCAGATTCTTATCCAGCTATAAAAGTTGATTATCAAAATGAACGATTGACCAGTAAAGAAGCCGTCAACCTTCTGGTGAAAAAGGGTATACCTAAACAAAAAAGAGATAGAGAAGCGATAGACCAAATGTCCGCTGTATTAATTTTGCAGAAATATTTAAACCATTACTAATAAATGATATTGCCTATTTATGCATATGGACAACCGGTGTTGAAACAAGAGGGAGAGCCTTTTGATCCAAATACTTATGTTGATTTTGATCAGTTATTGAAAAATATGTGGGAGACGATGTATGCTGCAAAGGGTGTGGGATTGGCTGCTCCACAAATTGGCCTTTCCTTAAAACTTTTTGTGATAGACACCACAGCGTATCAAGAAGATGGCAAGGAGTTTATAGGTATCAAAAAAGTGTTCACAAATGCTACCATCATCGAAGAAACTGGCGATGGATGGGACTTTGAAGAAGGATGCCTTAGCATACCTGATTTAAGAGCAGAAGTTGAACGACCTTCGGATGTAGTCATTGAATATATTGACGATAAAGGGAATAAATTGGTAGAGACCTATCAAGGACTTAATGCGCGTGTGATCCAACATGAATTTGATCATACCATGGGCGTATTATTTATTGACCATCTCAAGCCTTTAAAGAAAAGAATGGTACAAAGGAGGCTTGAAGCAATCAAAAAAGGACAAGTCGAAGCAGATTATCGGTTGAAGTTTTATAGAAGTAGAGTTTAATCAACTTTGATCGCCAGCCTACGTTGAATATATTTTCCCAAAATATCAAACTCTACATTTACGGATGAACCGAAATGTAAAGTATGAAAATTAGTATGTTGATAGGTGTAAGGGATGATGGAGACTTCAAAATAATCAGTGGCTAAGGCAGATATCGTAAGACTAACTCCATTAATGCTTATAGAACCTTTATCAACAACCAAATGACTATAAATCATAGGTAATACAAAACGAAACCTCCAACTTCCATTTAGGTCACGCACCTGCAAGCACTTCGAAGTGCAATCAACATGTCCCTGAACAAAATGACCATCTAGTCTCGAATCCATACGGACACATCGTTCCAGATTAATAGCGTCACCAATTTGGGCCTCGCTAAAATTAGTTTTTGATATCGTATCAGCAATCAGTGTACATCGATGCACATCATCTGCTAAAGCATCCACAGTCAAACAAACACCATTGTGCGCAATACTTTGGTCAATGCTTAGTTCCGAAGCAAATCCAGAAGCTATATATAATTCGATGTTGGATTTTGAATGGCGTATATCCCGGATTTTACCAAGTTGCTCTACTATACCGGTAAACATATTATCTAATGATTTGGATAAAACCTTTGCGATGCTCTATTGCTTGACGATTGTTTTCCTGAAAGCCCACCACAGCACAAACATAATAATATGATCCTTCACTGACTTCTTTATCATTTTGATCATACCCATTCCAATTTAATGCTGGGTCTTCCGTCTCAAATAGCAACGCTCCCCATCGATTGAATACTTCGAATTTTACTTTGATTACACCTGCATTAATCCTGGGCACAAATAAATCATTTGAACCATCCCCATTCGGAGTAAAACTATTTGGTAATTCATATTCAAGTTTGCAATTTTGAGGACACACCTCACGCAATTTACTCGATTCATTTCCATTCTGATCCGTCGCTGTAATGATATAACAACCTGTAAAACCTGAATCCGGAGTATGAAGATAAGTAGTGATGGTCGTATTAGTGATGGTTTGAATTTTTTGAAAATCTGCATTCGCAGTGCTTTTTTTAAAATAAATCTGAATGGACTTTAAGTCATCTATAAAACAGGTGTCTGTCGGAAGGATTGACCAGCTCAATTCATTCGTGACACTGCCTGGAGCATCTTTTAAAATACAATTTCTTGCTATGGATAATTTAGGAGTACATGGAGGAGAAGAGTCCACAGGTTTTACACATAATTCTTGAGAAAAATTTTGAATTGGCGTCGGCAATCCTACGATTCCATAAGTTCCAATCGATTGAATTTTGTAACAATATTCAATATTATTGATTACTGTTCTATCTCTATAAGAATTGGTATTAGCAATGCCTACTAATTCAAAAGCGAGAGTAGAAGTTTTTCGATAAATTTCATAACTGAAATTATTCCACGGAGTTTCGGATGACCAAGATAATTGAACAGCACGATCTGATGTAGAAGCTTTCAAAAGAACAGTACTAGCTGGCGAAGAGACTCCATAGGGTGTGGCCGATGAGCCTGTAAAAAATTGTAATTGATAACTATACGCGTTAGTTAGCGTATTGATATTATTATCATTGTATGTGGTGTCCAACAAGGATGCAAAATGGGTAGATGAAAAATTGGCACCAGGTATAATGGTAAAATTATTGGTCTGACTAGGAAAGCCAAGAGCTCTTAGCATCACGATTCTATAAGGTCCTTTTTGTTTGAGTGTATCAAGATCTGCTGCAATCGGTAATGTCCATCGCAGTAATACTGTTCCATTGAGTGGGTCGGTGTTAGTAATAGATGCTTTGGTGATAAAGGGCAAATCTCTTTTCAATTGAATACAAGCTTCGGCTGATGGAAGGCTTGCCACTCTATTATAAGAGTTACCCCCAGGTGAAGTCAGTGCAAATTCAGCAAGTATGCGATAACAATGAGTTTTACCGGGTTCTAGCATGTCATCATCGTAGAAAAATTCATCATTATTTCTACTCAAAACATTGGAGGCTATTCTTTGATATCCCCTCCCTGCTAGTCCTGGTCTACAAGTGTCAATTGGAAATTGAGTACTATTTATTCTTCGCCAGATCGAAAATCCTTTGAAATAGTTATTCGATGTAGCCACACACCCGTTAGGATATTTCCAGGATACTTTAACTATATTATTTCCACTAGATATAGCTTGCACATCCGTTGGTGGAGGTCCTACGACTTTGATCCGAATAGTCTTGAGGTCTGCGAGCCCTATCGAGTCTTTGCCATTATCTACAGCTCTAAATACAATGGAAAATGGCACTTCTGAAATATGCTCGCAGCTTGTCTGCCAGACCAAAGTACCTCTAGCAATTTGATTTTGAAATCCGATTGGAGCAATAAACTGCGCTTTATTGACTGAAACATTGAATGGACCACCTAATGCACTTAGCGCCAGCTTTTGCAATGTGTTTTTATCTGAAGCTTGTACTTTAAATTCTATCCTGGAGCCAGCAATGACACAAAAATCTGGAGGGATAGCTATTTCTGGTGGATCATTACTACAGTTTTCAATGGTGATCTGCATATCGCGGACGATACTATTAAGCAGTATTCCGTTTCGATATTCTTTGATCAAAATAGCAATATTATATTCACCATCTTTTTGAGGAGCAGTCCAGGTAAAATTGCCAGTGGCTCTGTCTAAATTGATCTTATTATCAGGACCTGCAAAAATCTGATCCGGAAATCTATAATTTGGCACTTCTGAACCTGTGGCTTGAAATGGAACAATTAATTCAAAGGAAAGTGAATCTCCATCAGGATCATATGCATTGAGATTATGGACGAATTTTTTACCAATACATCCAAAGTCTATAGGTGGTTGCAATAACACTACAGAGTTATTATACCCTTGTATAGTAGAATTGAGCAAAGTCAAGGTGGTAGATAGGTGAAATTGAATCCCTACAGAATTTGGAAAATTTAAGTTTAATATATTTCCAACTCTATTGGGGTCAGTCATATTGACAGTATAAGTACCTACGCCAGGATAAGTATGTTCTGATACATAATAATTGCGTTTAATATCATTCTCCAATCTTTCTCCATTCAAATTGGGTCCATTGATCCTATAGATATACTGTCTCTGACCATCACCCCAAAACACTTCCACGCTGTCTCGATCAGCTCCGGCACTACTGGTCTTGGTGTACGTGGTCACTGTAAGTCTGATTTTTAATGGACCAATTTGTACATACGTGATATCTCCGGCTCGATTATGTGTAGCCCACAATTTTCCGACTAAGGGAAAAAGGAAAAGGAATAGGATGGTTTTTTTTATGAACGAAGTCACGGAAATAATAACGATTAAATTAAGTCGCTAGTAACAAAAATACCCGTTTTTTTAGTACTCAAAGCTGCTCTTTTAAAGCTATAGAATGAACAAGAGAAAGGTCCCAAGCTGGTATAGTAAGGTCAAAAGTCGATTTAATAGAGGATAAATCGAAAACACTATAGGGAGGGCGTGGCGCAGGACGAGGGAAAGCAGCTGTAGGAACAGGCTCTACTTCACAATTTGATTGCAACAAACGAATGATTTCTTTTGCAAATTCATACCAGGAAATTCCACCTTCATTGGCGAAATTATAAATGCCATACTTATCAAAAGTTAATGAAGGATTTACGATATACTCCAGCACCTTAATAGTTGCAGACACCAGATCAGGAGTATAGGTTGGAGCACCAAACTGATCATTCACGACTTGTATTTTTGATTTTTCCTTGGAGAGTCGAGAAATGGTGTTAACAAAATTTTGCCCTTGGTCAGCATATACCCATGAGGTGCGGATTACGACTGTTTTAGAATGATGATATAGAGCATCTTGTTCACCAAGGTATTTGGAAATAGCATATACACTTTTAGGGTTGCATGGATCGGTTTCGAGCAGTGGTCGGAAGAGTCCATTATGATAAACATAGTCTGATGAATAATGAATCAAGGGTATGTTTGCATTTTGGCAAGCTTTAGCAAGCAACATTGGGCCCAGTGCATTGACCCTCCAAGCTGGTTCAGGATTAGATTGAGCAAGATCCACTGCGGTATATGCAGCACAATTGACCACTGCATCAATGGACTGATTCAAAGCTTTTTTTATAGAATCCACTCGGCAAATATCAATATCGCTATGGAGTCCTGAAATGGTATTAAATCTGGGATGAAGATTTAATGATTGTACCAGTTGGCTTCCTACTTGCCCTCCTGCTCCGATCACCAATATATTAAAGGGGCTACCAGTCATGGTTTAATGATCTTAACAAGGGAAGGTGACTGTCTTTAGCCGACACTTGAAAAGGGGTATGTAGATCAGGCCATTTAATATTAATTTGAGGATCATCATATCGAACCCCACCTTCAGCAGTTGGATGATAGTATTGATCACATTTATAGATAAATATTGCTGTGTCGCTTGTGACCAAATATCCATGACCAAAACCGGCCGGTATAAAAAAAAGTTCGTGTCGTGAAGCAGTTAACTCTACCGCAATATATTGACCATAAGTGGGCGAAGACATTCTGAGGTCAACCGCAACATCCAGTACAGTGCCTTCAGCTACACGTACTAGCTTGGATTGGGCATAAGGTGGATGTTGAAAATGAATTCCACGGAGTGTACCTTTTTTAGAGTATGCTTCATTGTCCTGAAGAAATTCGCAATCGATACCAGCATGATGCAAATCTTTTTTTGAATAGGATTCAAAAAAATATCCACGATCATCTGCAAATACTTTGGGGGTGATGAGGATAGGCCCTTCTATAGGGAACCTGGTAATGTCAAAAACCATTATCTACTTTTCTTTGAAGAATAAAGATATCGGAAGTCCGGTCAAATCGTATCGCTCTCGCAATTGATTTTCCAGGTATTGCTTATAATTCGCTTG
>JAYSTG010000132.1:0-2019 GCA_043719965.1 Saprospiraceae bacterium
CAGCGAGACCTGAACATTTCTCTGATGAATGAACTGTCTATCATCTTTGATCGTATGAATATCGACACGCACGAGGTAATAGCAGCGGCAGGTACAAAATGGAATTTCATAAAATTATATCCGGGATTAGTGGGTGGACATTGTATAGGAGTAGACCCCTACTATTTACTTCATAAAGCTAAAGAACTTGGCATTGAGCCCCAAGTAATAGCAAGTGGACGACGCATCAATGATGGTATGCCTGCCTATATAGCAAAGAAACTGGTTCAAATGCTGATTGCAAATAAAAAAAACCCAGGGTCTTCCAAGATATTAGTAATGGGGGTCACCTTTAAAGAAGATGTAGTCGATATCCGGAATTCGAAGGTGGTAGACTTGATTAGTGAGCTCCGTGATTATTCCATATCTGTGGATGTAGCCGACCCCAATGTAGATGCCTCAGAGTTTAAGTCAAAATATGGAATATCATTATTGAAGCAAATTACTTCTACCTATGATGCCGTGATAGTTGCTGTGGCTCATCATGACTATAAAAAATTGCAAAAAGACTATTTCTTAAACATTCTTGACAAAAAGAATCCAATTCTTTTTGATTTGAAAGGAATCTATTATGATTGGAAAGAATATTTTGAGTATTGGAGATTATGATCATGAATCTACTTGTATTGAAAAAAGACTATTGTCAACACCACCCCATTCCCTAATCGATTGACAAACTATACTATCATCGGGGGCGGCATTGTGGGTCTTGCAACAGCCTATCATCTTTTATTATCAAAGTCAGGATCAGTCATCGTTTTAGAAAAAGAGAATGATGTGGCATTACACCAAACGGGACATAACAGTGGGGTGATTCATTCAGGTATTTACTACAAACCCGGTAGTGCTAAAGCACAAAATTGTATCGCTGGATATCGCATGATGCTTGATTTTTGCTCACAACACCAGATTCCTCATAAGATCTGCGGAAAAGTTATCGTTGCATCGTCATCTTCAGAGCTACCTGGGTTAAATAAAATTTATGATCGAGGGTTACAAAATGGTCTACAAGGTTTAAAAATTATCAACAAAGAAGAACTTCATGCAATTGAACCACATGCAGATGGTCTTCAAGCTATATGGGTACCGCAGGCTGGGATCATTAATTATAAGGTCATAGCGAATACGTTAAGATCACTCATCGAAGCAGCTGGTGGCAAAGTGATTTTCAATGCCCGAGTAAAAGGACTACATCATCAGTCCAATGGATGGGTGATTACTTCCGACCACGATGTATACCAATCTAAAAAAGTCGTGACATGCGGTGGTTTGCATTCGGATAGGTTGGCGCGAATGACCGACACGACTTTTGACCTTCAAATTGTACCGTTCAGAGGAGAATACTATACACTAAAACCCCAAGCCCAGTCTTTAGTAAAAACTCTGATCTACCCTGTGCCTAATCCTAATTTTCCATTTTTAGGTGTACACTTTACTTCGATGATTGAAGGGGGTGTTGAAGCAGGGCCCAATGCGGTATGGGCATTAGGAAGGGAGTCTTATAGCTGGAAATCTTTCAATTGGCAAGACACCAAAGAAGCATTGACATATCCTGGATTTAGAAAAATAGCTTCAAAATATTGGAAGGACGGCATATCCGAAATGTATAGATCATTATCTAAAAAAGCATTCGTGAGGGCTTTACAAAAATTAGTACCGGAAATTAAAAGTGACGATTTGATACCTGGAGGTGCAGGAGTAAGAGCCCAAGCTATCGATAGAGAAGGCCAGATTATTGATGATTTTTTATTTAAAGAAGGTAAGAACATATTGCATGTGGTAAATGCCCCATCCCCTGCTGCTACTTCTAGTCTTGCAATTGGTAAAGCCATCGCAAACAAAATGATGCTTCAATAGTAAAGGATATTCTGGTCAATTATAGTGGCTCTTCGCTGTATTTAGTGGGTAAATTATCTAAAATACAAACACGGGTTAATTGATTTTGTCTTACTTTTTTTTCCGCAAAAAAAGTAACAAAAA
>JAYSTG010000133.1:0-5164 GCA_043719965.1 Saprospiraceae bacterium
CGATGGGGCCCAACTATATTCTTTGGCAAAAAATATTACGGATTGCCAAAAGATGCCGACGGAAAACGGCCTAGCCCTGAAGAAGCAGCCAAGTACACCTTGGATCAAGTTAAATCTTTGATAGAAGCAATAGATCCTACAGCGTTTACTAAAAAGTCAAAAGGCGCGAAAGGCGCAAAAGTTGCAAAAAGGTCAAAAGCAACACCAAGTACACCAGTAATAACGACTCCGTCAAAAACTGCTAAACCTACAGTCAAAAAAGTGATCTCCATCAAAATGAAAGTGAATACTAAGACAATTTCTAAAAAAACTTCAAAAATTAAATAACCCCTATTTAGTGGTCATTTTAGGTTTTTCGGGTATCCGAGATAGCCTCATTTGAATCTGATTATCATTATACTTTGGAGTGCCTACCAGGATGAGCATGTCGTTATTAAACTTGGATTGCCACTCACTCCTTTTTTCACTGCCATCATTAGGAGTCATCTCGATGAATCCTTGATTATCTACCGTATAATTTCCTTTAGAAGTTGTTTTGTTGAATGTGCCTTTTTCATATTTGCCATTATCATTGAACTTCAACCAAAATCCTTCCATTTCTTTTTCGGTGATGTTTTTAGCTCCGTCAATGCCCCCATCAAATTTCCAATATTTATTACTGAGGTCTCTGATCAAAATAGTATCATAATGACTATATTTATTATTAGCCATGGCAACAGGATTGTCAAAGCTGGATTTGATAGGTGTATCCGGACGAACCGCATTGGTGGGTGCAACCTTAATTTTGGAATTAAGCCCTAATGTATCTTGTCTTGAAAAAAGGTCTTTGGATTCAGAGCTTGAATTTTTGCATCCTAAAATAGATATTGCTAAGAATAAAATAAAAGTGCCAAATTTGTTTGTTGTCATTTTGATATTATGTGTTTTATTGAATGAGCAAAAGTAAGTCTTTCCTTTTTGAACAAAAAATTAAATGCTTTATTGATAAGCATAAGCTCCTAACACCAGGTTCGCCAGTACTCGTTGGCGTCAGTGGAGGACCAGATTCAATTTGTCTGCTAGTCATCCTGTATCGGCTTGGCTATCAAGTGGTAGCAGGCCATGTGAACTATGGTTTGAGAGGAACATCCTCATACTTGGATGAAGCTATAGTGCGGGATCTTTGCACCAGATGCAGTATCCCATTCTATACTACTAAATTTGACACTGCAAGTCTATTGGGAGAATCAAAAATTGGGTTACAGGAATTAGCTAGAGATATAAGATATAGTTGGTACGAACAACGATGTATAGCGCTCAATCTAGAAACAGTAGCTACTGGCCATCATATGGATGATCAAGCTGAAACTGTCCTTTTCAATTTGATGCGGGGGACTGGATTCAATGGTTCACAAGGGATACTCGTCTCTAATACATTGCCATTGAAAAAAAATGCTGGCAGGATCCGAGTTGTTCGACCCCTGTTAGCCGTGTCGAAAGCAGAGATCCAATCTTATCTTGATGATCAACTCCTACCCTATGCGATAGATGAATCTAATCTCAAGACAGATTATACCAGAAATAAAATAAGGCACCAGGTATTGCCATTGCTCGAATCTATTCAACCAGGATCTGCAGTTCATTTACAGGAATTTGCCATGCGTATGCAAGCTATTCAACCTTTATATCAACAGTGGGCTGATGAATTAAAAAAAGTGCATGAAATGAAACGTTTCGGAGGCCTAAATTTATCTATGTCCCAAGATATGAATGCCCTGGAAGTTTATTCACTAATTTCTCCGTATGGATTCAATGCGGATCAGATCGAACAAATTTATAAAGCTATTCTACATCAGCATAAAGGCAAATCCTTTTATGGTGATACTTTTACGCTTATCACGAATGAACAAAGTGTAGATATTTTTCCAACAATTAATGACTCAAAAATCAATATCACTATCGATCATGTGCCCCACTTTTTTGATCATTTAGGGCATACATTCAACTTTGAAATCAAGGAATATCCAAATCAGATAATTGACCAAAACATCTGTCTCGATTTATCCAAAATTACATTCCCGCTATTAATTAGAAATTGGAAACCGGGTGATCGAATGGCCCCATTGGGTATGTCCGGTCAAACTAAAAAAATTAAAGCTATCCTCACAGATAAAAAAATCTCAGGTGTTGCGAAAAAGCAAGCGATTGTATTATGCTCAGGTCATGAAGTTCTATGGTGCTGGCCAGGCAATCAAATCAGTGAAAATGCCAAAACTTATGAGCATACCCAAAAGGTCTTATCCCTCAAGATCTCCGAGAATGCATAAAAATGTCATCTATCAAATTGTAACCGTTTACCGCTACCACAATTTCCAAATCGACCTTGATCAAAAACTAAATCTCCATTAACCCAAGTTTTGTGTATTCGACCGCTGACCTGTTCATTTTCCAAAGGAGACCAACCGCATTTGTATAAAATATTTTCGGGCAAAACTAAGGATCGCACATTAGGATCAATCAATACAAGGTCTGCAAAATAACCTTCTCGAATATATCCTCTGTCTTTGATTTGAAAACAAATAGCAGGGTGATGACACATTTTTTCAATTATTTTCTCAAGGCTGATCAGGCCGGCATGATGCATGGCAAGCATGATTTGTAGCCCATGTTGTACTAAGGGTAAACCACTGGCACTTTGCAAATAACTACCTGTTTTTTCATCCAGCGTATGTGGGGCATGGTCGGTGGCAATGATGTCCAGGTGATCATCTAACAATGCGCTTAGCAAGGATTGACGATGGTGGGGCGCTTTGATAGAAGGATTACATTTTATTTTATTACCTAAAGTAGCATAATGTGTACTGTCGAAATGTAAATAATGAACACAGACTTCTGAAGTGATCTTTTTATTTTTAAGAGAAATGCTGTGGTCAAATAAATCGATTTCTGCTGCAGTGCTTATGTGTAGAATATGTAATCGACTATTGAATTTTCGAGCCAGAGCTATAGCTTTAGCAGATGACATCATACAACCTTCTGCACTACGAATGAACTCGTGACAGTGGGCTGGAATTTCATCACAATACTTGATTTTATATTCTTCCAGTTTTTGTTTAAATAATCCTTCGTCTTCACAATGTGTAGCTATCAATGTCGGAGACTCTCTGAATATATGCTCCAGTATATTCATATCATCGACTAATAGGTCACCAGTACTTGACCCCATAAAGATTTTTACTCCGCAGACATTTTCGGGATCCAGGGCCCTGATCTCATTAATATTGGTATCTGTTGCTCCAAGAAAAAAAGAATGATTGGAAAATGAAGTGTGGGCAGCAAGTTGAAATTTTTCTTCAAGTAGGGTAATCGTTGAAGTCACGGGTTTTGTATTGGGCATTTCCATAAAACTGGTAACCCCTCCTGCCACTCCGGCCCTGGATTCGGAAGCTATATCAGCTTTGTAGGTGAGCCCTGGCTCGCGAAAATGCACTTGATCATCTATGATGCCAGGCATGAGATATAGCCCATCACCATTGATTTCAAGATATTTTACTTCTTCTCTTCTACTCCCAATATGTTCTATTCTGCCATTTTTGAGGTAAACATCGGTCTGCAATATCTTCCCTTCATTGATGATACGGGCGCCTAAGATTAATGTATGATCGCTCATGCTCTTTAATAAAGATGAAAAATATCTATTTTTGAGCACTTTACAATGGATTCAAAAAGTATTTCTTCGAGCATCGGTGTTTTGGGGGGTGGTCAATTAGGTAAAATGTTGGCTCAGGCTGCTGCTGATTGGGATCTCGATATTTCAGTGTTAGATCCCACCCCTAAAGCTCCTGCTGGTATTGTTAGCCACCAAGTACAGGGGAGTTTTAGAAATTATGAAGATGTCATGGCCTTTGGAGCTCAACACGATATTATCACGATTGAGATAGAAGATGTCAACCTTGATGCATTAAAGGCATTAGAACTTCAAGGCAAAAAAGTCTACCCTCGGCCCTCCTCCATTGAATTGATTCAGGACAAGGGATTACAAAAACTTTTTTATCAACAACATCATATTCCTTCCGCTGATTTTATATTGACTGAAAACAAAGAAGATGTATTACAAGCCATTGCAGAGTATAAAATAAAATTCCCTTTCGTACAAAAGCTTAGAAAAGCAGGATATGATGGCAGAGGTGTACAAATCATCAACAGTCCTGATCAATTGGACCAATTATTTAATCTTCCAAGTGTAGTCGAACAAAAAGTTGATATTGAAAATGAGATAGCAGTCTTAGCTGCAAGAAATAGATCTGGTCAAATCGTGACCTATGACCCGGTGGAAATGATATTCCACCCTACCGCCAACCTATTATTGTATCAGCAATGTCCTTCGAGTTTGTCAGCAGTACTTGAGACTAAAGTGCGCTCCATTGCACATGACCTCATAGAACAACTTGATATTATAGGTTTATTAGCAGTAGAGTTGTTTTTAGATAAAAATGGACAAATTCTGATTAATGAAGTGGCTCCCAGACCTCATAATAGTGGCCACCATACGATTGAAGCCTGTGTAACCTCACAGTTTCAACAGCATCTCCGTTGTATACTCGATTTACCACTCGGAGACACAAAATCGCATGGGCATTCGATCCTACTTAATCTTTTGGGTGAACCTGGGTATAGTGGACCCGTCAGCTATCGAGGATTAGAAGCCTGTCTATCCAAGTCTGGAGTATATATCCACTTATATGGCAAGAAAGAAACCAAACCTTGGCGCAAAATGGGACATGTAAACATCATAGGAAATGACCTGCAAGACATCCAAAAAATCGCTCAATTCGTACAATCAGAATTAAAAGTAATTTCGTAATTCAAATCGAACTGCTCATGGCTAAAATCAAAAAACCTAAAGTTAAACCTGTCAAAGTTAGCATTATCATGGGTTCGGATTCAGATCTGACTATTATGCAAGAAGCGGCGCAACTATTGGATCAGTTTGGTGTAAGCTATGAAATGGATATAGTCTCTGCTCATCGCACCCCAAATTATATGTTTGATTTTGCTTCTAAAGCACATAGCAGAGGTATTCAAGTCATCATTGCAGGGGCTGGAGGTGCGGCACACTTACCAGGTATGGTGGCTGCCATCAGCCCACTTCCGGTGATAGGAGTGCCTATCAAATCCAGTAATT
>JAYSTG010000134.1:0-5155 GCA_043719965.1 Saprospiraceae bacterium
TATTTAGAGGGAACTGTGTATTTGAATCATTCACCAAAAGAGAATTTATAAAGTATAAATATTTATTTTTCTCTTTTTGATCTGTTGCTGTTAATAACAAGTGCGTGAATATAAGTTCCTGTGCCTTAATAAAAGCTTCATTGGCAGTTGTTTTTACATCGGGTATCACACCTTTTCCTTCCCAATCTGTTTTAGTAATGGGGTTTACAGAACGCGCGAATGGTATGAATACCACAAAGTTCTGACCAACAGAAAAGGGCATTTGCGGGTGTGCCCCGCCTCCAGTAGTTTCACCTACTACAATGGCCCTTTTTGCAATTTGCATTCCATAGCAAAAATCTTCCGCTCCTGAAAAACTGTGCTGGCTGGTTAAAATATAAACAGGCATAGCCAGGTATAAACTGTCTGATTTGGCCGGATCAGCATAAAAGAAAGTAGTATCTTTATTTGTGCGGTTAATGAGATCATTCATATGCGTCTTTTCCTTAAAAAAATAACTTTCAACCTGGCTTACCATTTCCGGGCTGCCGCCCATGTTTTCTCTCAAATCGATAATCAAGGAATTGGTATTGATTAAAAATTTAAAAGCAGCTGAAATAGTTGGTTTGGCTGCTTCTATATCATCTACAAACAAATTAAAAGGGAGATAGCCAATATTTCCAGGAAGTACTTCCACTTTTTTGAACATGTAATTATTTTCTTTCCAATAGTTTTTAGCCTGTTGAATTTCTTCAAGGGTAGGTTGGTAAATTCCCTGAGGAACAAAGCCAGGATCGAATTTTATCCGCATGTGTGGGTCGTAATGTACAATGCTTATGTCCCGTCCAATTTGTTGCGCAAGCTTTTCAGGCTTATCCAGCAGGTCTTTGTAGACATTCTTCTTTAGTTGCGATTGAAGATAAAGGGATATACTTTCCGCCTTTTCAGGAAAAATATAATGTTTATGTAAACTGTCGGTAATGGAATTTATTAATTCATTGATGTTAACGGTTTGCGGTTTATTAATTTGTGCGCTTCCTGCATATGGAATAGTAAAAGCCAACAGGAAAAACAGGCGATAAATTTTAAAAAGTTTCATTTGCATATATTAAATTGACTTTTATCTATAAAAATTTTGTGAGATTGGGGATTCAAGATTCGGCTATCATCTAAAACAGCTTTTAAACGCACTTATAACCTGAGAAAAAACCAACCATATCCATACTATTGGGTAATTTGATTCGATGTATGGCATCAATTCCTTTTCCACATAGAGCATGAATTTTTCGCCTCTGCCAACGATACCAGGAGTTTCCTTATCTGTACCAAATGTTAGGTCTGTCATTCGGGCAGGATGTAAAACCCCGACAACGATCATTGGCGGACAAAGACCTGCGTTACTCATGAATTCGGTTATACTAACGATACTATTAAAATTTGCATCTCCGTCTAATAAATAAATTACCGGGTAACGTCCTTTACCGGTATTTCCATTTCCGCCATTGCTGTTTGGAATATGAATCCAAACTTTACGCATTTCACCTAATATTTTTGAAGAAATGCTTTTTTCAAATCCAACGGTAAATGGGCTGCTTTCCTGTGCTTGGGCGCAAAAAGAAAAAAGTAATATAGCAAAAGAATAAAAAAATGTTTTCATAGAATTTTTAAAGTTTGATTTTAAATATTGACTGATAGTCTCCACTCGTATCAGTATTTTTAGCTAGCCGCACGCATATAAATTTGCTTTCCTAATGGTTTTAAGGAATTTAAACCAGCTTCAATCTCTATTTCAATATTCTTTTCTAGATTGAAGTCCACTTGCTCCGCATTCATTGGAAGTGAAATTATCTTAGCATCGTATTGTAAACTCAATTTATCAATCGATGACTTGATAAGTATGAATAGACCCTTTAAGATTAAACCCCCGATGAATAGAAATGCAAAAATGCTCATGGCTTTAAATCGCTCTTAGTATTAGCAGCCAGTTTGAATAAATTTTGTACAGGAGCAGTAGCGACTGGTGTTGAATTAAATCCTTTAACAACGAGCCAGATGCCCAGGGAAAACTCAAACAGCGCAACGGGAACTGCGGCCAGTGCGGCCATTGGGGAAATTCGGTCGATGACACCAAAAAGTATAGCCATATAGCCAACAATTAGCAGTGGAGCTCCGATGATCCCGATCAGGGAAAGTGTCCTTGGCACCAGGCGTGATTTATACAGGAGGAATCCCAGCAACATGTCACAAATCGCTGGCATGAAGCTTTGCCCAAGCAGGAAGATGCGGTCATAAAGGGATACCAGCGCATGGCTGGTGGCCAATGCAGAGTTTCCGACTCCGGCCTGCCGCAAGCTCACGATTGACAAAAGGAATGCCACGCCAACGAAGATGGTAGCAGATTCCAAAATTCGCGCAGCAACGAGGCCAAGCGCAGCCTCTTCGTTCTGCTTCTTGAGCACTGGGAACAATACGATGGCGGTGCCGATACCACAAAGGGCCACGATGATCTCCAGCACACCACCGATGATTGCAGGAGTATCTGGCCCAGGGCCAAGGATGTAGTTCGCACCATGTATCGCACCATAGAGAGCGAGGGTAGGGATCGAGACAAAGGTTAATAGATATAGCACACCTGCGATCAAGGAGGTCTTACGCAGTGAACTCATTGGAGCTCGTTCAGCTGATGTTCTTGTGCCAGTTGCAGTATTTCTGATTTGCTTCATTTTTTTAGTTTTAAAAATTTATAAACTTCTTTTTGCGAGGTAATTGATAACAATGACCTGAATGAGTTGGTCATTTTTATTTTCTCCCAAGTGGATTTGTTTTCCAGGGCTTGGCAAAATGCAAGGCGAGAATAAGGCTTCGGTTATACATTTCACCGCTATTGGCGATATTGGTTAAGCCGTAATTGTATCGGATGTCCAATCTAACTGCCTTCTTTTTCGTATGGAAAGTATAGCCCCCACCCAGTTGTACGCCAGCCTCCCAGTGCTTAAAGTTTTCATCTGAATTATTAAATGAGAGATCGGATGTCAAGTTTTCAATTTTTTGAGACCCGTAAATGTTATAAGCAATGGATGGCCCTGCATTCAGATGAAACTTACCAAAATGAACACGAGCCAGTACAGGCAATTCCAAAGTGTACAGGCGGATGTTTGTGTTGAACGTTGTTAATGGATTGTTAGCTTTTAATTCACCACCCTTCATAAAAAAGTAAAGTTCAGATACAAGTGAAACTCTTGGTGTAATACCTGCTTGAAATGACACACCTACTTGCGCACCAAGAACCGATTTCTTATAATCTGATAAGGCACTATTTGATTTTCCGTAATTCAGGTTTGTGCCCACCACATTCAGCACAAGGTCTAAATAGGTTTCTGTGACTCTATCGCTTTTGATTTTTTTTGACCCTAATTCATTTTTTTGACCAAATGAATTTCCGCTTAGGATAATCATACCTAGTATGAGTCCTACCTGTAGATTTTTTTTCATAATTCTTTTTGTTTGCTCAAAAGAACTAGAAAGGGTGAGGTCTTACAATTCAATTATGCAAAGCAAGGGGATGTGTCTGCATAACGAGGATTTCAGCCTGCCAAATAAACGGAGGTTTATTGCTTGTTGTTGATGAGTTGAAAGAAAGCCTCTTTGTAAGTCTCGGAGATGGGAATCAACTGGTCTGATATTTTTATTCTACTTCGCTCAATGGAGACAATCTTATCCAATGCCACCATGAACGATTTATGCACCCTGCATACTATGTTGGAAGGAATCAATATTTCAAACTCACTGAAATTCTGTAACGTCATTACCTTGATATTCTTATTCATCGTATGGATTCTTCGGTAGTCTCTCATCCCTTCAATGTACACGATGTCATTAAGCATGATTTTCTCCAATCGGTTCTCTGTCTTTACGAAAATGAAGTTTGGTTGAGATTCGGAAGAGTGACGAACAAGATTTTCTTGAGCTTTATTTACAGCCTGAAGAAAACGATTAAATGTAAATGGCTTTAAAAGATAGTCGGTTATGTGCAGTTCGTAGCCTTTTAGTGCATATTCCTGATAGGCAGTTGTAATAATTACTTGACTATTTATTTTAGAACTTTCAAGCAATTCGATGCCCGATAATTCATCCATGTTTATATCCAGAAAAAGCAAATCTACTTTATTGTTATTTAGATAAGCAAGCCCAAGAAGGGCATTATCGAACGTTGCACTTAAATGTAGAAAAGGAACTTTGTTTACAAAATCCTTAGTCTTATCAAGTGCGAGGGGTTCATCTTCGATAATAATGCAAGTGTATTTAATCATTGGGAATTATTAAGTTAACGCTGTGCAATTCATCATTTCTGTTTACTTCCAACGTATGTCTTCCTGCATAAATAAGATCCAGTCGCTTTTGAACAAGCTCATTACCTAAACCGCCAACGGGCTGCTTAATCGACATTGAATCAAATCTATTTTCGCATATCAATTGTGTCGTTTCATCGCTTATAATGATGTTGACGGTAATGGCATTTTCCAATTTCTTATTGTTGGTATGTTTAAACGCATTCTCGATAAATGGAATAAAAACCATGGGTGCTATAAGTTTACTGCCCACACTACCCGTTACCTTAAAGTGTACATACGTTTCGTTCGCTGTTCTTATTTTTTGTAGTGCAATGTATTTTTCTATGTATTCGATTTCCTGAGAAAGAAGGATTTTATCAGCCTTTGTTTCATACAGTACAAATCGCATAATATCCGATAGCCTGTTCAAATAGTCGGACGCTGTCACTGGATCTTTTAAAATTAAAGCATCAATATTATTGATGGTATTAAACAGAAGATGAGGGTCGAGTTGTGATTTGATCAATGCCATTTCCATTTCATGGTTTTTCTCCTTTAACATCTGTTTCATCTTAATTTCATTGAACCAGGTTATAAATCCTCTTATAACCAATGCCACGATGCCACAGATCACACCAATTAAGGTCATGGAAATGAGTACGATCACAGCGGTAGATCTCCCATGTCTACCACCACTGTCCATGTCAATTATACGGCCCGATTCTATAAAATATCGATGTAGAATGTATCCTATCACAGCCGCACCTACAGTAATCAGGATGCCATAAACGATTGAATGAAGAAACTTCTTCTGTTGAATGTATTTGGGAAACAAATAAAAGTAG
>JAYSTG010000135.1:0-2008 GCA_043719965.1 Saprospiraceae bacterium
CTTCATGTAGGTGCTTGCTTGGATTCCATCAATCGATTTAACGATTTTATCAATGTGGTGTTTTGTGATGTTCGTGAATATTGTCTAATAAAAGTCTCATTAGGGTTTAATATTATTGAACCTGTATTTTTCCATTCCTTATACCAGAGGCAGAGCTGGTTTGCTGCTGCATTTGGATCATCAAAAGAATATCCTGTTGCAGAACCAGAGACCAATTCATCAATAGCATTATGATCGGATGGTACGATTAAAATGGGCTTTCCAGATCGTATATATTCGAAAATTTTTGCACTCGGGTATCCTTGATAGCCCGACCAACCATGATAAGATAGTACTTGAGAAGATTGCAAGGTTTCTAAGGTTTGAATATAGGGAATTCGATCAGATATGATTTTTACTTCTTTAAAATTTAAAGTAGATTTTATTTTTTGGATGACAGTAGGAAGTCCTGGAGCCAAAAAAAGTATTTCAATATCAGGATAGTTGTTTTCTAAAAAGACTTTAAAACACTGAAGAAAAACAGACAAAAATTCTCGATCATAAAGTGTTCCTGCTACTGTGACTCTAAAAATATTAGGCAGGGTCGATGGAATCAAAGCACTCCAAAACGATTCATCATATCCGTTGGAGACTATTATTCTTTTTTCTTTCGGAATTTCAAGGATATCATGAAGAGTAGAAGATAGACTGACAACAAGCTGAGCTCCTTGGATACATTTTTTAATGTAAAGTTTTTCCAAGCCGATCTTTATTTTTTTGGTTATAGGTATTGACCCACTAGTTTTAAGATACATTTCATGATAGTAGGCATCCCGAAAATCTAGAATATAGGGTAAACCAAACTGTTGGACTAATTTACTTGCCATTCGAGGTAGATTGGTAGGCCCAGACTCAACGACTAAAAAATCGTATTTAACAATTGAAAGTAAATATTTTAAATATTTTTTAAACCACCTATTGTAGGATTCTTGCTGAGTTCTACCGAATAGGAGATTTATAAAATAAATTATTTTCCAAGCAACAGATTGATTAACCCATTTTGTATTGAAATACTTAAACCAGTTATTTTCGAATGGGGTTCGATAAACCACTACCCCAGTCTCATAAGAAGTAGAAAATGGGGTATTGTTGGTCAACCCATAATCTTGGCTTGTTTCATGCCCTGTAAAATGACGAGTCAAGACACTTACTTCCCAGCCTGCTTTGGTTAAATCGATTGCAAAATGGTAGGGTCGGAATCCATTTACACTTTTGGAGGGAGGATAAGTGTATGTAATGATTAATAATTTCATACACCGATGAGGTCCAGAAGTGGTTTAGCTTTATGTTCCCATGCATAAGATTCAATGACGGCTTGTGAGATCAAAGGTACCTCACCTTTATTTTTCCATTCTTGGTACATGGAAAGTATATAAGTTTTAATATAACCCTTGTTTTCATTTTTATTGGTTACAATCAAACTATTGCTTAAGAGAGAATAAATATTTTCCAATTCAAGATCCCGATCACCTTCTACCAAACAAAGTATGGGATTTCGAATAGCGACATACTCATTGAATTTTCCATGAATAAAGCCCTTTATGTTTTTATTGCTCCAAGTAAGTAAAAGATTGATTTGTGCATGAGCCATATTGTTCCATGCTATTTGCACGGGTTGTTGATTTTTGATTTCTGATATGCTCATTAAATTAAATTTGGAGATCCAATGACTCCAGTGTTCATTATTGATTCCTGAGTAATGTAAATTAATATCTTGCCCAAAAGATGGGTTCTCTTCAATTAATTCACAAATCGATTGGAAAAAACAATCTGCGTACTGAAAATCAGTGTATATCCGACCAGAATAATTGATAGTGAATTTATTTTTCCAGTGTAAAGGAACTATTTTATTGAGGGTAATTTTGGGTAACCCATTATAAACGGTATAAACAGGTTTATTATAAACACTGGACCAAAAGTTTGCAATTCCGGAAGTCACTGCCGTGATTGAATCCATGTTGCCTATCAA
>JAYSTG010000136.1:0-2006 GCA_043719965.1 Saprospiraceae bacterium
GGATATGATCAGCGCCCTTTGTATTATGCTCATGCAGGAGCAGGAGAACTACATTTAAGGCCTGTGCTTAATATGCACGATCCTGAGGATCGAAAGGAATTCCGAGCCATATGTATAGATAGTGCCAAGTTGGTTAAAAAATTTGGAGGTTCTTTAAGTGGTGAACATGGTGATGGAAGGTTAAGGGGAGAATTAATTCCTCTCGTTTTAGGACAAAAAAATTATGAACTTTTAAGGCGCATCAAACAAGCCTGGGATCCAAATAATATTTTCAACCCAGGTAAAATAGTAGATACACCGAGATTGCATGAAGATATTCGCCATGATCATGAAATAAAACACGATCATGATATAGATACCGTTTTAGATTTTGATTCAGTTGGAGGATTTTATCACGCGGCATCCCGCTGTTCAGGTAGCGCCGACTGTCGAAAGGAAGCCAGCATGGGGGGTACCATGTGTCCAAGTTTTATGGCTACTCATGACGAAAAGGATACCACTCGAGCGCGAGCAAATGCATTAAGAGAGTTTTATAGTCGTCAAGATCTTGCCTCAATCAAAGATATGGATGAGGTCAAAGACATTTTAGACTTATGTATCTCTTGTAAAGGGTGTCATAATGAATGCCCCTCCAATGTCGATATGACCCTGCTCAAATCGGAGTTTATGCATCAATACCGACTCAAAAATGGATTGACATTGCGATCAAGATTGTTTGGTGAAATAGACCGCATCAATGAAATTGTCCATTGGGTGCCGGGACTTAGTAATTGGGTACAAAATTTAAGTGTTACAAAAAAATCATTAGGCATTCATCCGAACCGAACAATACCACGACTTTATAAATTCACGTTGAGGCAATGGATTAAAACATTTAAAAGTTCAAGCCCCGGAAAGAAACAAAAAATCCTATTTTTCATAGATGAATTTTCGAATCATTACGATGTAGAACTTGGTATCAAAGCCATAAAATTATTAGATAATCTAGGTTATCCTGTTCATTTTACAGTGCATAGCTCCAGTGGAAGAGCACAGTTGTCTAAAGGCATGTTACCGGAGGCACAAAAAATAGCACGAACCAATGTGCTTCAAATTCATCCTTTCATGAAAGACCATGTACTGGTAGGATTGGAGCCATCTGCAATTCTTAGTTTTAAGGATGAATACCCTAAGCTTTTGAAGGGCATCGATAAAACCTATGCAAAGGACATAGCTCATAATACCTTTACAATAGAAGAGTTCCTATTCCGAGAAATACAAAACAACACACTTACTTCTGATTTATTCGATTCTACCCCCAGAGACATATTGATTCATGGCCATTGCCACCAAAAAGCACTGTCCAAGATGGATTATACTTCATTTGTACTTGGATTACCTGCTGGTCACACGGTGAAATTAATCCCAAGTGGATGTTGTGGCATGGCAGGTAGTTTTGGATATGAAAGTGAACACTATGATCTAAGTATGAAGATAGGTGAGCTCGTTTTATTCCCTGCAGTCCGCAAAGCTTCGGATCAAGTCAGAATAGTCGCAGCAGGTACGAGTTGCCGGCATCAGATTTCGGATGGCACCAATAGAAAAGCAGTGCATCCTATTGAAATTTTATTTGAAGCCTTATTGTAAGATTGTCCCTCCTCCTGATTTTTGATCCAGATCTTCTTTAAGTTTCTTCTTAAAATCTTTTATTGAATCAAACTCTTTACGCCAAGTTATACCACCCCCTATCCTATCTTTTAATTGCCCTTGAATAATATCATCTTTACGCGCATAGGCTTTGATTTTGAGGCGACGATCTTTGGTGAAGGCATATTCCACTTCAAAATGTGGAGTGATCAATCGATCAAATTGTGTGGTATTAACAAAATTAGCGCCAAACCCTACACTCAAGCGATCTTCAAAAAATTTTGGACCTAGATTGATATTTAATTCGTCAAATACAGAAACAGTAGTGATATCTACGGCATTATTGTTATTGTAGTAGTTGACATCAAAATCAAAGCCTG
>JAYSTG010000137.1:0-5125 GCA_043719965.1 Saprospiraceae bacterium
CTGAAATTGTACGCTCGCACTATTCATATCTGAAACTAAAGACATAGAGCCCATCAGTCCCTGGAGCGGTGCAGTAAATGACCCATTAAAAGTGCCAAAATCATTGGAAGTAAACGTTTTAGAAGTTACTATCTGTCCATTAGCATCAGTCAAGTTGATACCGACTTTTCTGTTTTTTAATATCCGTGGATTTCCAGCTACATCTCGAGCCAAGGCAAGTCCTTTGAAATAAATAATTTGGCCCGGCCTGTACAAGGATCGATCCAGAAAGAACAAAAGATCCGGATTTTCCTTTAGATTTTCTTGGTTATAAGTAGCATTAGAAAAACCATCCTCCAACCAGAGATAGTCACTGCCCTTGATTAATTGTACTGAAAAATTTCTATGGAGAGGGAGGTTGGGTACTATTCTACCATTATAATCTGAATTTTTATCATTGATTTTTATCCAATGATAACGTTGAACAGTTTGGTTGTATTGGTTTTCATAAAAATTAGCTTGAACATCAGGAATTGGAGTACCTGCTTTTCGATCTACCACAAAAAGTTCTTTTACCTGATTTAACCGTTCTACATTGCTATAGTAGTATTGATTGAATGAGTGTAAATAAGCTAAATTGGAAATATGAGTATACATCAAAGCTAAAACATCTTCTCCAAGGTTGAATTTTTCAGTATTGGATAAGAGAATCGCATACATCCCAGAAGGCAATCCATCCACTTTAAGTTCGGCTCTATGCTGCTGCAGATCATCACTTGCAGGTAGAGATTGTGAAAAAGTCTGCGCCGGTTTTACATGGAGGATTTGGCTTAACGTGTTTTCAATGGGTAGTTGATTTATTTTTTGTCTCAAGTCAAGGTCGATTGGGATGACCTTCACGTAGATATTTTGAACATTTCGATAGGTCACTAACATTCTAAAAGGTGATGCTATCGGGTTTACTTTTTCAGTTTGACCTTCCAGGGTGGATTGCTTCAACTCATTCAGTGTATTGAAGGCTTGATTTGCATCCTTAGTACCTTTAAAGTCATTTAAGATTGATTCTAAAATTTTCTTCGATTTCACCAAGTAGCCACGATACATGGTGTCTGTACTCATGGCTTGATACTGATGTCCAAGTTCTTTATATAGATATGCTTGTAGTAATAAAAATTGAGCAGATTCCTGTTTTGAGGCAAATGAGTTAATCCATTGGCCCAGTGATGCCTCATATAATCCTATTTTTTCAGAGCCTGAATAATGATTGTAAACGAACTGTAATCTTTTTTGAACTACATCCAGCCATGCCGTAGGTAATATATCTTTTCTGTGAAAAGATTCTAATTCTTGAAAAGTAGAAATTATAGTTCGATAAAAAGAATTTGAATCCGATATACCTCCCTGCTTGAAGGAAATAAACTGATCCGAATGTGCAAATAGTAATGGGTGATCAAGCACCATATCATCATCTACGAGGTCTAAGTCTGACCTACTATTCATAAAATAATCCAGCGCCCGATGGGCTAAAATATCAAATAAGAACGGTCTCAGACTATCAGCGCCTTTTCCCTCTGTCAATAAAACAGAGTATTCCTGGATAGGTATTGTTTTAAGGATTGGTGATGTGATCGAAGCTAAATAATGTTTACGTATATTCTTTAAAAAATCGTTTGTAGACCAATTTTCTACATTTGATTCTTGAACATCCACTACAGTGGTACGGTCTTGAATCACCCACATATTCATTTCAAAATACTTTTGATAAAGTTGGGCTAGCAGGGAGTGCATCATAGCCTGAACGACAGGGTCGCTGGAAGATTTTAAATCTGCTACGAACAACTCTATGCCTTTTTTTAAACCCGCCTCATCCAATTGGGAGCCATATTTTGCTCGATAGATCAGCGTTTTAATCTGTTGTATAGAATTTCCTTCTTGTTTAGCTATTAAAGCGATGCTATCTACGATGGTCAAAGCTGATTGGGGTAGACCTTCATGGTCTTTTAGCTCCACTTTTTTCCATAAATCTTCGTACGAACTTTGCATCGGTTTTGATACTGATTTAGACTTTGATCCAGCACAAGAAGTAAAAATCACACAGTAGATGCCCAGTAAGGCTATAAGCCAAAGTATCCTCATATAAATTAGATTTGTTATTGATCAGATGCATTTGAAGGACATAAAGTTAGAGTTTCTTAGGGTATTAACTGGGGATTAACAATTTTATAAAACTATTCCCAAAAAGAGGCATGCACTTTATCGTATCGGCTTGAATACGGTTTAATTTTCTGGTAATAATCCTGGCAAAGGAAAAAGTCAGATATTTAGGTTATGAAAAATGTAGCCTTGATCACAGGGGGAACCAGAGGTATAGGTTTGGGCATTGCTCAAGCATTGGCCAATATAGGATACGATCTTGCTATTAATGGTGTCAGAAATGAATCTGAAGCTTTGCCTGCCTTAGATATATTGAGAAGCATGGGTAGCAGAGTCGTGTATTGTCAGGGCAATATAGCTGATGAATATGATCGAGCGAGGATACTTCGATCGATTAAAACTTCTTATGACCAAATAAACGTATTAATCAATAATGCCGGCGTAGCGCCAAAGGTACGAATGGATATATTACAAACTAACCAAGAAAGTTATGATCACGTAATGAACACGAATTTGAAAGGGCCTTTTTTTCTAAGTCAAACAGTAGCCAATTGGATGATTGAACTGTACCAAAATAATAAAGATTATTTCGGAAAAATCATCAATATCAGTTCCATTTCAGCTACTGTAGCATCCACTTTGCGAGGTGAATATTGCCTTTCAAAAGCTGGTATAGCGATGATGACTCAATTATTTGCTGTGCGAATGGCTGAATTTAATATTCCCGTGTATGAAATAAGACCAGGAATCATTCAATCGGATATGACTGCTGGGGTGAAAGAAAAATATGATCGACTTATTGCAGACGGGTTGACCCTACAGCCTCGATGGGGTACTCCAGAAGATGTAGGTAAGGCAGTGAGCGCTATATGCACCGGATCCTTCCCCTACTCCACTGGCCAGATTTTTATGGTAGATGGAGGCCTCACAATTTCAAAACTATAGTTACATTCAAGTATTAAAATAAGAATATGAAAAAATTTACAAGACGAGAAACTTTGAAAACGATGGTACCAGGTGCCATGGCCATGGCATTACCTACCATCATTCCGGCCAGTGTGTTCGGTGCTAACGATCGAATGAGAGTAGCAGTTATAGGTCACAATGGTAGAGGTAAAGACCATATCAAACACTTTATGGGCATTACTAATGTCGAGGTAGCTATGCTATGTGATGTCGATGAGCAGGTGAATCTAAAAGGCGCTGCAGATTTTGAGAAAACCTATTCAAAACAAGTAAAAACAATCAAGGACATGCGAACCGTCTTTGACGATAAAAACATAGATATCGTGAGTATTGCTACACCTAATCATTGGCATGCATTAGCAGCAGTCTGGGCTATGCAAGCTGGCAAAGATGTCTATGTTGAAAAACCTGCTTCACATGATTTTAACGAAGGTCGAACACTCATAAATGCAGCAAAAAAATATAACCGCATCGCATCCCATGGTGTCCAGTTGAGAAGCTCAGAAGCTATAAAGGAAGCCATCCAACATTTAAGAGATGGATTGATCGGTAAGGTTTATTTAGCTAAAGGCATTGTGTATAAATGGAGACCTGATATCGGAGATAGAGGTACCGCTCCTATACCAGCAGGACTTGATTGGAACCTTTGGCAAGGACCAGCTAAAGAAAAGGCCTTCAGCCCAAATTATGTACATTACAATTGGCATTGGTTTTGGAATTATGGCAATGGCGACATTGGAAATCAAGGCATTCATGAAATGGATCTTTGTACCTGGGGATTGGATGTTGGTTTTCCTGAGGAAATACATGCCACTGGAGGAAAATTATTATGGAAAGATTGTAAAGAAACCCCCGAAGTATTGAATGCGACTTTCAATTACCCAAAGCAAGGAAAAATGATTGAATTCGTCGTCCGACCCTGGATGACTAATCAGGAAGATGGGTTAGAAGTAGGAAACATATTTTATGGTGATAAAGGTTACATGATCATCAATTGGTATGATGATTACAAGACTTTTTTAGGCCAACAACGTGAACCTGGCCCTGCACGCAAAGCCGGAGGCAATCACTACCAAAATTTTATAGATGCTGTCCGATCTAGAGACAAAACTAAACTCAATGGGCCTATCGAAACCGGTCATATCTCTTCAGGTATGGCTCATCTCGCTAATATCTCCTACAGGTTGAATCGTTCATTAAAATTTGATCCGAAAACAGAAAAATTCCTTCATGATAAGGAAGCAAATGGCCTACTCACTCGACCCTATCGATCGACATTTCAATTTCCTCAGATAAATATGATGTAATTATTTACCGATCATTTATATGTAGATCTTTTTAAAATAATCAATAACAGGATATAAAGCAAGCTGATGAATTATTCTAAAATAGGCATTATCTATCTAGCCTTATTTTTTACGTACAGTTGTAATCGACAGGATAAGTCCATTAAACCAGAAGACAAACCATCTACTGATGTACATAGCCACGCCGGACTTGCTTTGATCAAGCATGCTAAATTTGATTTTGTTATTGACTTTGAAAAACATCGTATCCTTGGCATTGCTACTTATTCCATAGCAGCCAATGGGCAGGAGTTTATCATCATGGATACCCAAGGCCCTGACATTACTTCTGTGAAGGTGGATGGTGTGCAATCTAAATTTACATTTGGAGAGGAAGATAAGATCATCGGTAAAGCATTATTTATTCCTATCCAATCCACATCGAAATCTGTTGAGATCTCCTATACTTCATTACCAGATGCCGCTGCGTTGCAATGGCTCAATCCACCACAGACTGCAGGTAAAAAACATCCATTTCTGTTTTCTCAAGGTCAGGCTATACTCACCAGAACCTGGATTCCCATCCAAGATAGTCCGGGTATTCGGTTCACCTATGAAGCCAAAGTCAAAGTGCCTACCACCTTAATGGCAGTCATGAGTGCTACCAATGTTCAGACAAAAAACGAGGATGGAAACTATCGTTTCAATATGCCCCAACCGGTACCTGCCTATTTAATTGC
>JAYSTG010000138.1:0-14881 GCA_043719965.1 Saprospiraceae bacterium
ACCTATGGAAGAAAAAAAGAAGTGATAGCTACTTTAGTTCCTAAGAAGATTATTGAAAAAAAAGCAGATCGACAGTTTGGGAAATGGAAAAACTTGGATATCTTTTATATGGCAGAAGATTTTAATGAAACAACCTATGTGGACTTTCCTATTGATGAGCTATGATGAGTACTTATCTATTAGACACTCATTTAATTTTATGGTTGTTTTTTACGCCAGAAAGAGTTCCTTCTTCAATAATAGGGCGATTGAAATCCAGAGAAACTGAGGTATATGTAAGCGCTGCATCCTTCTGGGAAATAGCTATCAAGTTTAAACTCGGAAAATTAAATATGCAATCCTTGGTCCCTTTGGATGTATTGGATGAATGCTTAACGAATGGTTTTAAATTGTTACCTATTGACTGTACAATAGCAGCTTCAAGTAGTTCATTAAAAGCTAATTATCATAAAGACCCATTTGATCGATTATTAATCTGGCAGGCGTTAATCAATAATATGATTTTGATTACCGAAGATGAAAAAAATAGACTCTATGAATCCGAAGGATTAAAAACGCTCTGGGCTTAAGTAAAGCCTATTAGAATCTATCATCACTATTTCATTTGGCTGTTTCGGGAACAAAACGTATCTTTGCCGACCGTTTTTGGCTTCGTAGCTTAACTGGATAGAGCATCTGACTACGAATCAGAAGGTTGCAGGTTCGAATCCCGCCGAAGTCACTGGATTTAAAATAGTTATACAATATAAATAAAATAATATGTCTAGAACATGTGAGTTGACCGGAAAGCGCCCAGTAAAGGGAAATAAAGTATCCCACTCCAATCGCAAAACCAAGCGACACTTCTATCCTAATCTTCAGGACAAAAGGTTTTTTGTCCCAGAATTAAATAAATGGATCGAAATCCGATTATCTGTATCTGCACTCCGTACGATTGACAAAGTCGGAATCTATCAGTTTATCAAAGATCAGAAAGCAAAAGGTCTGGCCAAATCCGTCGAAATTTAAATCATCTCATTACGTAAATAGTTAATAGCAACATGGCAAAGCGAAGTAAAGGCAATCGACAACAGATCATCCTGGAATGCACGGAGCATAAAACCAGTGGATTGTCAGGAACCTCCCGTTATATCACGGAGAAAAACAAAAAGAACACTCCGGACCGATTGGAAATCAAAAAATACAATCCAATCATGAAAAAATATACTATTCACAAAGAAATTAAATAATCATGGCAAAAATCAGTAAAAACGCAAAAGTAGCACAACGTGCTGCAAATGCAGGATCTGGCAAAGACTTTGTAAAAGTGATAAAGAGCATCAAAGATCCAGTATCCGGTAAATACTCGTTCAAAGAACAGATCATTCACAAAGACAAAGTGAAAGAATTTTTCGCTAATAAATAATAGTTGATTCTGATCAAATAAAAATATGGAGGCTTTCAGAGATGGAGGCCTTTTTTATAGCGTCGACTTTAGTCGATGCGTTTGTATTTCGCTCGAAAATCCAGTGCTTACCGACTACCGCATTTATTTAATATTACGAAAGAATCAAGCTTCTTTTTTCATATCATCCTTCAATATATAATCATGGGTTTCTTCGATAAATTTTTCACTAAGGAAAAAAAGCAAGACCTAAATCAAGGCCTTGAAAAAACCAAATCAAGTTTTTTTGATAAAATCAACAAAGCCGTTGCCGGCAAAGACCATGTCGATGAAGCCATACTGGACGAATTGGAAAATATCCTGATCACCTCTGATGTGGGATTGGATACCACCGTCAAGATCATCCAACGTATAGAGGCCCGCGTAGCAAAAGACAAATACCTCAATACCTCTGAGCTTAATAATATCCTTCGAGAGGAGATTGTAATCTTACTGAGTGAAAACAAGACAGTCGATGTAGAAGATTATGACCTTCCGGATGGCGCCCGACCTCATGTCATGCTCGTGGTAGGGGTCAACGGTGTAGGAAAAACAACTACCATAGGCAAGATTGCATTCCAGCATACCATCAGAGATAAAAAAGTCGTCTTAGGTGCTGGTGATACCTTCAGAGCTGCTGCAGTAGATCAACTCAAGATATGGTCGGAGCGTGCGGGTTGCCAATTTTTTAGTAAAGGGATGAATGTAGATCCTGCCGCTGTCGCATACGAGACCGTGGACTATGCAATCACCAATAAATGTGATATGGCTATCATCGATACAGCAGGTCGTCTCCATACCAAGATCAATCTCATGAGTGAACTCGGTAAAATAAAAAAGTCTATCACGAAACGAATGGAAGGTGCACCACATGAAGTCCTATTGGTACTCGATGCTACCACAGGTCAGAATGCCATTGAACAAGCCAAACATTTTTCAGTAGCCACCAATGTCACTGCGATTGCATTGACCAAGCTTGATGGTACAGCGAAAGGCGGAATCGTATTAGCGATCTCAGATATATTTAAAATCCCTATCAAATATATCGGAGTAGGTGAAGGCATAGATAAATTACAGATTTTCAATAAGAAGGCATTCGTGGAGTCTTTGTTTGAGAAGTAATTCCTGATGATGAATGGAATAAAATTATTATCACCCGAAGAGCACAAAATTAGATTCCTATCGAATTTTCTTGGATAATTTCTTCTATCTTTAAAAAATGGAAACCTGGGTATTGTATGCCATTCTTTCAATGTTTTTTGCAGGCGTCACCTCAGTCCTGGCTAAATATGGACTCCAGAACTTTAATCCCGATCTGGGACTTGGTATTCGGACGGCAACCATCTTTTTATATGTGACTACTCCATATGCCATTGTTGACCTACCATTGGATCATTAGGAGTACTTCTTAAGTCAGTGAAATATTGTGTTCAACATAGAGTATTACAGCGTTTTCAAGTAATTCAGCTTTAGAGATATAATCAGAAGATGTTAATACTACTATATTAAAATGAGGGGCGATAAGCCGAGTTTGGATATTTTTATTTTTTTCGAAAATTAGTTTTAGCCCATGCTGCGTTGAGGTCATTCAAGGTTGCATGATCCTTCATTTGTATAATCCAAGTGGATTGACCGGATGCTCCCGTTGAGAATAATACGACCAGGGATAGACTAAACTAATTCATAATTATTGATGGATCAATATTTTTTTTGTAAAGTATTGGTGATTTGAATTAGATATAGAAAGAAAATAGACACCATTGGAAAGTTTTGGCAGAGTTAGAGTAAAATTTTGATTGATCAAGGTTGGTGTACTGAATACCACGCTGCCTTGCACATCGGTCCATGACAAGTTATAAAGTTCAGATTGGTTTTTATGCAACATGATGCTAAGATAGGTGGTCGCTGGATTAGGATAGACTGATTTAATATTGATGACATCTTGGGTACCGGTGATCACTCTATTGCAAGCATATTTTTTCAACGTGTCTATGGCTCTGGCAATATTCAACCTTCCACCACTCACCGTTTTGCCAGTCAAGTCAGCATTTTTATCTACACTGGTTAAAAGTGATTTTTTTACTAACCTGGCTGATTCGGCAGGAAAAGACTTGACAAAATCACCCCATTCTTTACAAGGATAACTGTATAATAAGCCTACAGCTCCTGCCACCACTGGAGTAGCCGCTGATGTCCCATTAAATAATTGATAAGAGGTAGTGGAAGCGGAATGTGTGGAACTAATACCTTCTCCAGGTGATCCAAGATCGATATGCATCAATCCATAGCCGGCAGTAGTGATTCTTCTATTATCTTTCCCGGTATTGGTTACAGCTATTAAAAATTCACTTGGGCAGGTGGATGGCATATCACCTTCATCATCTACATCCACTAATTTATTGGTCGTAGCGCCACAATTGAGGATACCGGCAAAGCCCATTTTATCATACATCCCGCACCAAATAGGATAATCAATGGCTTTTGCAAAGGAGATCCCTCCAGAGTAATTAATGGTCACGACAAAAGCACCTTTTTTTCCATTAGAAGTGTTATATCTAATCCGCTGATCCAACATATAGTTAAAACATTCTATAAGATCACCTATGTTAGCATTAGCGCTAAATGAACCTAACATCATTTTCGAATTCCACATCATGCCAGCGATGCCAGTGCGATTATTTGATTCTCCACACATGAGCCCTGCGACACTGGTACCATGATTGCCCAGACCATCTGTAGAATTATCGACAGTATGTTTTTCATTTTTATATCTTAAACTCAATCCATAGACATCATCTATATAGCCATTGGCATCATCATCTTTTCCATTGCTCGGTATTTCTGCTCTATTTTGCCAAACCCTGTTTTTTAAATCATCATGTGTGGTGAGAAAACCTAGATCAATGACCCCTAACACTACCGTATCTTTATTAAAAGTCAATCCGCCGGTAGTCTGATCCCAGGCTTTAGGGGCTGAGATATTGTCCAGATGCCATTGTTGATTGATGAGCGGATCATTAGGTGTGGCTCGAGTTTCTAGAGGCAAATTCAATTCAGCATATTGTATAGCTTGGTTTTTTAATAAAGTGTTTTTATCTATTGTGGTGCTAGCCGATAATTTCAAAATTTTGAAATGTGGTGCGATGTATTCTACTTTGGGTTTTGAATTAGTACGGAGATATTGACTGCCCCAGCCACGGTTCAAATCCTGGATAGTGGCATCCTCTTTGAGTTGGATAATCCAGTCGGATTGGCTACTTAAAGGGATCGAAAACAAACTAAAATAAATTAAAAGACTAGCTAGGCAGAAGATTTTCATGAGTATATTAAAACGACTAGGATTAAGAATTCGATATAAAGTTAAGGTAATTTTTTTTTGTAAGCTAGGTTATAAAAAAGAGGGCGAAGAGTGAATTTCTGTTAATCCCAGATTGTTCGCTTCGGGCAATACATGTCTAATGCATGGATTGGGTTCAAAGTGAGATTCAAAATGCTTTGTTCAAGTGGCAAAACCAATTACTTTACCATCGTTGGGTTATATTTCCTAATGAGCCTTTTTAAACATTTTCTCGCCAGCCTTCAATGCAAATGGAATAGTGTTTTCTATAGGGGGTATTGGGCAATTATAGCCATCACTATATGCACACCAGGGATTATACACTTGATTTAGATCCAATAGGACATGGTCATTCTCGATTTGTGATTTTTTGATATCGAGATAGCGCCCACCTCCATAAGTTTGTTTACCTGAATCCTGATCCTTAAATGGGATAAATAAATAATCTTTATACAATGGTGAATTGATGTGTTGCAGGTTTTGATAGGCATGGAGTGAAGCTTTTTTTCCTTTCCAGCTAAAGCTTAATATTGCGTAGGGTCTAAAAGATTTGATTTGGCTACTATACGTAGGCATATCAAAAGGTTCTTGATTGGTTAAAATCTCTACTGAGCAATAAACCTTGTTTTGTTCTTTAATAGGAAAATATCTCAGATAAATACTATCAGTAACTTTAAGAGTAGTCCGTGGATCTTTGATCAGTCCATTCCAATTTGCCGAGCGATAGTGTTGGATATCTTGTTTGTAGGAACTGATTTGAGCTATTGCAGGAAATGATAGGATTAAAAGTAAAATGATATGCGGTAAGATCACTTTCATCATTTGGCTTGATTCACTATAGCAAGGCGGTTGTTTCTAATAGCTAAACGGGTGATTGAGGTCAATCCAAAATATTTAAGATCTCCAATGACTGACCAAGTTTTTTCGATGCCCGGTTGGATGCTATAAAGTTTGGACCCTTTACCCATGAGATAAGAGCCATCTGGCATTATCGCAAAATCTTCAACTCCGGGTAAAGTCTCCGTAATAATAGTTGCTTTTTGTATTAGAGGATCATAATCTTTAATATACCAGTATTCATCAGAAATCTTGTGTACATAGATTAAATGCCCTTGACGACTCGTGGTCATACATCGGCCGACATCGGATGAAAATATCAATGGATCCTTAGAATCAATATTGACAAGGGCCATTTGATTCGGTTTATTCACTAAAAACAATGCTACAGTCTTGTCATCAATCCAGGTATGATATCCGACATTTTTGATATCAGGGAGGATGACTTGGGTTATACCTTGTCTTTTTAATTCATATTTATAGAGCCTTTGAATGGCCGTGGTCGCTTGATCTACCCGGACACAAGTAACGGAGCTTCCATCGCGTGTCATCGTAGGAGAATATTCGCTGAGAGCTGTATTTGTGATTTGTTGTTTTGTATTCAATAGCAGATTGAACCGATAGATATCTGATTGTTTTGAAGAAAGGGTTTGAACGGATAATAACAGCTCATGGTCATTGATGAAATAAGGCTGGTTATTATATCCATATTCATTAAACTTAGTCAAGAGACGAGGTGAATGAACTGCAGCTTTACCACTCGCAGTCTTTATCAATTCAAAAACATAGACTTGACTTACTGGTGCCTGAGCCTGCGTTGGTAAGGCAAGGATCAATAAAAATAAGCTGCTTAATATAAGTTTCATTTTTTGTTCGCTGAGGTAAAGAGTCGACTCCAGTTGATGCCGTTGGACATTTTTCCGTTTTTGGTTGAAAACCAAATAAATAAAGGCTTGCCTACAATATGATCTTCCGGTACGAATCCCCATGATCTAGAGTCTTCACTATTATGTCTATTATCTCCCATAGCCCAATAGTAATCCATTTTGAAAGTATAACTATTTGCCTCTATACCATTGACAAAAATCTTGCCGTCCTTTACATCAAGCTTATTGCGTTCATAGACTGTGATCACGCGTGTGTATAGTGATAGGTTCTCAAGATTGAGTGGAGTAGTAGTACCGGCTTTGGGGATATAAATAGGACCGTAGTTATCCACGGTCCATCCTTCAGATAAAGGAGTGTCATATGGAAATAATTTTTGACCTCGATCCGTAGGTACGAGCTGTATGAAAATGGATGAATCCATCCCTTGAATTTTACTTTTCTGCGTACTATCTATGAAATAACCTGACTGGGCAGAAGATTCATCCAAATTGAGCCCTAACTCATCCAGTTTCCTTTGATTTAATTGACTGGTGCGTGAATTAATAATGTATCTGAATTGCATATGCTCAGGATTGGGAGACGGAATATTATTTATAAATAATTGTCTATTGACTATTTTCAGACTATCCCCAGGTATACCTACACATCGCTTGATATAATGATCTTTTTTATCCACTGGTCTGGTGATGAGCTTCGCATTGCGAATCATTTGTTTAATAAAAGGTTCTCGTCGCACCTGATCTACTGTAAAAGCACGATCTGGAGCCATATAAACACTATCGCCCACTGGCCAGTTGAATACGAAGGGTTCATTGCGGTGTACACTTTGGAATTTAGGCAATCTTGTATACTTAAAACTCGGTGATTTTAGATAAGATTCTACGCCGAGGCCCGGGATCTGATTATGCAGCAATGGAATCATGACAAAAGTCATCGGTAGCCTTACACCGTAATGTGCTTTACTTACAAACAAAAAATCACCAACTTTCAAACTGCCTTCCATAGATGAAGTTGGAATCATATAAGCTTCAATTAAAAACATCCTGATAAAAGCTGCTGCAAATACAGCAAAAATGATGGATTCAGACCATTCGCGTAAGGCTGTTTTCTTATAGGGATTATTTGCGGTGAGTTTACTTAGAGCCTTGGCATCTTTTTTCTCTTCAGCGGATTTTAGCTTGGAGTAATACTCTTGTTCGTGTGTCAAGACGGGTCCGGAAAATTGGTTCTCTTTTTGCAGGCCAAGCCAAATGGCATAAAACGGAGCGCCAACTACTGCTAGAAAATGATGCAAAAAAGAGTGTTTTCCAAATGACCTGGCTAAATCTATGATCAAAGCTGCAAATATGAAAATATTGACAATCGGAAATAGCATCCACCAGGCATGTGATTTCTTGCGCCCTACGGCGCCTGCCATTTCAAAAAGATTGAGTCCAGGTACCCAACCTTTCCATGCTTCGACACCGACTTTGGGAAAGACGAAATACATTCCGGCGCTGAAGAGAATATATCCTATAAATAAAAATAATAGCATAATCTGATATTGTATAATAAGTGGGACAAAGATAGGAGTTCCATTGCGAAAGAAAGTACAATCGCTGGAATTATCGGGGAAGACATTACCTTACTAGGCGAATGGTTATTCCGAAGGGATGAGGATTATTAAAATCGAGTGAAAGGATACTTATATAACTCCTCTGCTTCTGGTCAAAATTGCATATTTTTAGGAATGAATAAGCTTTCGATTGGCGGCAAAACTGCCGGATTAAATATTTTGATAGGATTGATTTTGTGTTCTGTTCTATCAACTGCGCAATCTGTTAATGACCTTAAACTTGCAGAGTTCAAACCCAGGTCCATATATCAGATTCAGGTCACACATGTAGAAAAAGCCAAATTCCCTGTCATTGATTTTCATTCCCATGATTATGCGGATTCGGATAGTGAAGTAGACCAGTGGGTAAAAACGATGGATGCTTGCAATGTCAAAAAGACGGTGATCTTATCGTCTTCCACCGGAGCGCGCTTTGACTCCATGGTATTAAAATATTCAAGATATCCTGACCGATTCGATATCTGGTGCGGCTTTGATTATACTGGATTCCCAGAGCCAGGGTGGATAGATCATGCAATCAAAGAATTGGAACGATGTCATGCAGTAGGTGCTAAAGGAGTAGGGGAATTAGGTGATAAAGGGCTTGGGGAGTTCTATTCCAAACCTACACCAGGATATGGTCTACATATCGATGACCCCAGATTACAACCGCTGATCCAGCGAAGTGGAGCCTTAAGGATGCCGATCAGTATCCATGTAGCTGAAGACGCCTGGATGTATGAACCTGCGGATCAATACAATGATGGTCTTTTAAATGCGGGTAAATGGAAAGTAGATATGAGCCGAGCTGGAATCTTAGGTCATGATGCATTAGTGAATACATTGGAAAATGCTGTCAAGCATAACCCCAACACTACATTTATAGCTTGTCATCTTGCTAACTGTTGCTCCAATCTGGATAGACTGGCTCAACTCTTTGATCGATATCCCAATTTATACTCAGAAATGGCCGCTCGATATGGTGAAATAGCGCCTATTCCCCGAAAAGTCAAAGCCTTCATGGAAAAGTATGCCGATCGTATCGTCTATGGCACAGATATGGGTATGAGCAAGCATATGTATCAAACGACTTTCAGAATACTGGAATCTGCAGATGAACATTTTTATGAGAGAGAGTTGTTTAATTATCACTGGCCTCTGCATGGGTTAGCACTAAGTGACAAGGCTTTAAAGAAGATCTATGGAGGGAATGGGAAGAAGTTCTTGAGGTAATTTATTTTATCATTTTAGTAAACCTATAAAAATTCAACTATATCGGATATTACTTTACCGGCACCGTTTAAAAAATGACCAGGCTTCCAGATGTACATCGATATCCCCTGGATAATCGTGTTTGCCTCCGATGACTTTTAATAAGGTGACCTCAGGTTTGCCTTTGCTTAGATAAGTATACCGCTCAATGGTCTTTCCATCATTAGGATCAGTATCTGGCAAAAATGTTTTTATAGGATCACCATTGTACCCAGCCAGCGAAGACCAATATTTAAAACTACGTTCAGTAGATCGCACGTGTCCCATGGTGAATGTAGGGGATCCCATAAAACCTCCCTCGTATGGATTGGTGAGGTCAGCTGTACCATTGACGATCATGACAGGCATGGCTTTGCGAGCATTGATACAATCCATATTGTTAGTATCAGGTAAGTTTGCTATAATAGGTACAATAGCTGTAAAAGTTTCGGGCATAGTCATAGCCAGTTTGTAGCACATATGACCTCCGCCAGAAGTACCTACTGCGAAAACATGTTTTGAATTGATCTTATGCTTACTTTTAAAAAATGCTATCATAAGTTTAAAAAAACCTTGTTCGTTGATGTTCAATTGATTGGCTTGAGAAGATGCCACCTTACGGCATTCATTCCAATAATTTTTAAAGCCGCTAGGATAAACCAGAATCACATTTTCATTAGAAACTGTAGAGATAAAAGGCTTTGTATTCTTCATTAGATTGGGGCCATTACCACCTGATCCATGTAGCACAAAGACTAAGCTGGCACCCTTATTCAATGGACGGGGAAGGATGTAATCAAAATGGCGAGTAAAACCATCGATCTGAAAAGAATCGGATTGAGCTGTTGTAGTCAAAAAAATAAATAATGAAGTAAATAAGAAAAAATTTCGAATCATGGATTAAAGGTACAACGAACTAAGACTATCTTTAATAACCAATTAGATTTGGGTAATGCTTTAAATTAACCGTTTCTTTAAAATAATCATTCAAACTAAAATAGGTTATTAGATATGACTGATATGACTGTATGTATTTTTTGGACATCCAACGTTGTAACATATCTGGCATAGTTTAAGTTTTCGGATATCCTATCCACTTTATCCAATGATACTGACTTCCTTTCAATTATTTTACAAAGCCTTGTTCATTTTACAGGTACTGATCCCCAATAGACCATACAATGGGCAATATCCGCTTAAACTGGTGAGGAAAAAAATTATGGCTGCTAGAACTACTATCACACCCAAGGTACCTGTTATGATTTGATTGAAATATAACAATACGATGCCGATGGCTAATAAAAGTCGAACGAATCGATCTGTAGCACTCATGTTCTTTTTCATCATTATGGTATTAAATTAACCTGATATATCTACAAAGATGAGCGTGAACTTTTTTCTGATCATTGATCTTGATCAGTCTCAGGATTGATTAAAGTCAGCGCGACTTAAATTTTATATTCTCTGAATTTCTAAGCAAGAATCCTTTTCTTATTAGTCCAAAATAAAATTATTGGCAGTAAAAACAGTAATGGTAAAAACCAGGTATAGGGCGTGGAATATTTTTAATATTAACGACTATGAAGGCAGTCGATGAAGTGATATAGCTATCGATCATTCGTTGCAGATGACACACCAGGCTGTAATTTTTAAATTTGCTGAGCCTATAAAAAGCTTCGAAATCCTGATGGACCATAAGTACACTCAGCATTCCGAAGAAAAAAAAATATAACCAAATCGAGCACCTTGGATAATAGGGTATAAATAATTTTGATAAAAATTATTGATCAATCAAAAGGAGGTTTTTAGAGATAGCCTTAATGTGCTTCTATGCTGTGAGCAATATAAAAAGAGCGATTAAAAATAGATAGTAATAATACTTTCATTTTACGCAGGATAGGATGTCTTTTACAAAAGAGTTAATATCAAAGCCATCTCTTGGCGTGCAGCCCAATCGGACTATAACTAATTTTTTAGATGGTATAATGACTACGTATTGACCTTCGAACCCATCTGCATAGTAGGCATCTTGAGGGAAGGCAGGGTCTGCATGTTCCATCCAAAAATGTGCGCCATATTGCCCATGTGAATGCGGTGTCTCAGTGGAAGAATATTTTACCCATCCTTCAGGCAATATGCGCTCTCCCTTCCATACACCATCCTGCAAATACAACTGTCCGAAGTTGGACCAATCTCTAGCTGTAGCATACATGAATGAAGAACCAATAAAGGTACCGCTTGCATCGGGTTCTATTATAGCGCTGTACATCCCTATTTTATCGAATAATTTTTGATGCGGATAGGACTGATAATCCGCTAATGATTTAAATTGTCTACGTATGATTTCTTGCAATATATTGGTTGTGCCACTGGAATAATACCATTTGGTATCTGGAGGATAAGCTAATTGACTTTGCATAGCAAAACTTCCAGCTGCTTTTTTTCTAAACAGCATGGAAGTGGCATCACTAGGCTGGCTATAATCTTCTTCAAAACCAAGCCCACTACTCATACGAAGGAGCTGATCGATAGTAATATTTTTTCGCTCATCATGCTGCCATTCGCCCACAGGCGCTGGCAGATCAAGTTGGAGCATGCTGTCTTTTACCAACAAGCCTACAATCGCATTGGTCACACTTTTAGTCATAGACCATCCTAGCAGAGGGGTGCTGGCACTTATCCCTTGGGCATATTGTTCAGCAATTAATATTCCTTGATGTAGGATTACGATAGCTCTGGTCTGCTTCAAATTATTCGAATCCGTTTCTACAAAAGCTTCTTGTGTAACTTGCTGCAGTCTTATAGAATCTATATTTGGCGCAATAGGGTACCTTCTAACGCTATCAGCATGAAAACTATCTACTAGATTGGCAATAGGCTGGTGCAAAAGCTCTTCGACAGATACTTCATTGACTAAGGTACAACCTAATCCAGGCCTATACATTGCCATTGATTTACCCAAGCCATAAATAGCACATCGGACTATTTTAGTCTTGTAGTCAACATCGATGGTGGCATAAGGCACTTGGTATAGATCTTCTTTTTTAATAAGATCCAGATCCCGTCCTGAAACAAAAAGGCATGAACAAACAGTCTTGGCATTATAGGAGGAACCAATATAAATATACCTCAAGGCGTAGGGAATGCCAATGCAACATCCTAGCAATACAATTATGAGTATGGTGTAAACTATTTTCTTCATTTAAGCCTGGATTTGATTTGTAAGGTAGACATTTCCAATACTAAGATAATCGGTTGAGTCATTAAAGCAAGGAAATAAAATTTATCAATCTTTTGAATATATTTGTTCCATATCCAATTTTATATGTGGAAATCAATAATCTTAATCGGGCTACACTTCTGGTTCGTTCAACCAGGAAAAGCGCAACCTCAGACTCGCTATCAAGCGACCTGGGCATCACTCAAAAATTATAAGGTGGCCGACTGGGTACAAGATGCAAAATTTGGAGTCTTTATACACTGGGGAGTATATTCTGTACCTGCTTTTGGCAATGAGTGGTATCCCAGGAACATGTATAATAAAGATTCAAAAGAATATCAACATCATCTCAAAACCTTTGGATCTCTAGATAAGTTCGGTTACAAAGATTTTATCCCGATGTTTAAAGCAGAAAAATTTAATGCGGATATCTGGATAGACTTATTTAAACGATCAGGGTTTAAATATGTCGTACCTGTGGCAGAACATCATGATGGTTTTGCGATGTATAAGACTGCTCTTTCCAAATGGAATGCCTTTGATATGGGACCTCGACGAGATATTATCGGCGAATTGGCTATGGCGACTCGTAAGGCAGGATTGGTTTTTGGATTATCCTCTCACCGAATTGAGCACTGGTGGTTTATGAATTCTGGACAACGATACAATTCTGATGTGAATAGTGGACAATATGATGACCTATATGGCCCAGCTCGTGCTGAAAATGAAACCATGTCTCCAGAATACATGAATGATTGGTTGTTGCGAAATATTGAATTAATCAATAATTATCAACCGCAATTATTTTGGTTCGATTGGTGGATAGAGCAGGCTGCACTGGAGCCTTATCGCAAAAGTTTAGCCTCTTATTATTACAATAAAGGATTGGAATGGAATAAGGGTGTAGTGATTAATTATAAAAATGAATCCTTTCCAGGGCATTCTGCTGTATTGGACATTGAAAGAGGAAAATTGACTGGTATCCGAGAGCATGCTTGGCAGACTGATGATGCAGTAGGATATAAATCTTGGGGTTATATCGAAAATGATAGTTTTAAATCTGCTAAATATCTGGTCAATAATCTCATCGATATTGTAAGTAAAAACGGACACTTACTGCTCAATATCGGACCTCGATCTGATGGCACTATACCGGATGAAGTACAAAGTATACTTTTGGAAGTAGGATCTTGGCTGGCCGTAAATGGAGAAGCAATCTATGGCACCCGTCCCTGGGAAGTATATGGAGAAGGACCTACCAAAGTAGCAGGTGGCTCATTTAGCGATGCTAAAGACAAACCATTTACAGCAGACGATATCCGATTTACAAAAAAAGGAGATGATCTTTATTGTATTGCTTTAGATACCCCGACTCGAGATTTGAGTATTACAAGCTTGGCATTGGGTAAAAACAAAAAGATTAGAACTATTGAACTTTTGGGCGGTATAGAAACATTGACTTGGAATCAAACAACTACTAGTTTAATAATAAAACCATTGAAAAGGTATCCAACAAAACATGCTGTAGTATTTAAAATAACTTTGGAAAAATAAATATTGTTGTTATCGCCGTTGGGTGAAGAAACTCCTTGCTAGCGTAGCATAGACCATATTGTTTGTGAGAATTTTTCTTTATGAATGCCTGTGACCTTTTCAAGAGATAAAAAATAGTTTTTATTATCGGGTTCTTTTTTTCCACAAGACAATAATTCTAAATCAGCATGAAATCCTTTTTCTTTTTCAATTTGTTCACTAGCAAGGCATTGTTGACACAGTCTACATTCAAAGGGAACTTTGCCATTGGATCAAAGTTTACACTATCATTATATTGTGACCACCAATCTGCTTTTGGATTGGTCATCGCATAGGACTTAAATTTATTTAAAATCTCATCCCAAACAAAGAAGCATGTTTTCTAACTAGGAATTATAAAATTTTCGATTAATGATTCGTTAATATCAATGTGATTTCATTTCATCTGTTTATTCATGGCGAGCTTTAGGCCTTTTAAGTCACTAATTTGTCCTGACAATTACTGATTTTACTATTAATTTCGCGTTGGACTAATGTTTTTTTATTTTGATCTCCAATACAGACTCTTCAAGCGGCAATTAGCTGATTTTGGCATTCATCCGATTATCGGGCAGGTAATTTTGGTTATTATTTTTATTGGCCTCACGACCTTATTATTCAATCGGACAACGTACGCCCCATATATCTTATTCCTAGGAGGAGTCTATTCGACCTCCTTGTTGGCAGCAGATCAAAGAAATATTTTTTTAAAGTCAATTTTTAAAATTAAAAAATATTACTATATCCGATGGTTGGAGA
>JAYSTG010000139.1:0-1996 GCA_043719965.1 Saprospiraceae bacterium
TCTATTATTATCAGGCGATGCTTTGACAAAGGCTAGAGGCTCCAGTCGATTAAAAAAGCCTCCCATATACAAGTCTTTTGTAACTCCTATGACTTCGTAGGTCAGTGTATTCAGATGTAATTGTTTGCCAAGCGCCTGATCTTTTGTCCATCCATATAAAGCACATAGATTTTCAGAAACAATCATACTTTTTTTACATCCGAGGTATTGTCATTTCTGAAAGGCCTTCCGGTCAATACCTGTACATCCATGACATTAAAATAATTTTCGCCGACCATTAAATATTTTATTTCTTTTTTGATACCGTTGGCTTCCATAGCAACATTTCGCCATGAAAAAAAAAGATGGCCCACACTACCGGCAGTCACATCTATAGAAGAAATCTTCGATACGGCATCCCGATAAGCAGTGTAATTTTCTTTTGGAAGTTGAACACCAATAATATTATTCTGGTTAAATCCAAAACTAAAATCTCGTTGGAATTGGCTGTTTCTGGCAAATCCAAATCCAGCGGATACCGTAATAAAGGCAATCAAAGACTACAAATGCCTGGAATGTACCACATTTGCAATCTTATGTAAATGACATGCCATAATTATAAATCATTGCATATCATGTATTTACAATTTAATTTGTCCTTTATTTAGGGTACGATTTTGATACAATGGTGTGCGATAAGGCCATTTTCGTCAGACCTAAATTTTGAAGCACAACTATTGGATTAATTCATTAATTTTAAATCACTAACAAACCAATTTCATTATGAAATTCAAACCAGTACCACTTGGTATTCTTTTTATAGCTCCTTTGATCCTGCTGAAATGTACATCACAACCATCAAATGTGGAGACAAATGGAAATCATCAACGAAATCAATTGGCAGATACTATGGAAAATCTTTTAAAGTCCAACCTTGTAGAAAAATGGTACCCCGCATCAATTGATACTCTGCACGGCGGTTATCTATCGGCATTTGACAAAGATTTCAAACCCATAGGAAATCAAGATAAGATGATCGTATCCCAGGCTCGCCATCTGTGGAATAATTCGAAAGCTATTTTACATTGGCCCGGAGAAAAAAAATATTTGAATTTTGCTCACCATGGATTTCAATTTTTAAAAGATAAAATGTGGGACGCTAAGTATGGAGGATTTTTTCAAAATGTAGACCGTACAGGTAAGCCTCAGGGCGATGCCTCTAAGACGGCTTATGGAAATTCATTCGGATTATATGCTTTGTCAGCATATTATATGGCAACTAAAGACACTGCAGTGTTGTCAATGGCCAAAAAATCATTCCTATGGCTCGAGCGCTTTAGCCACGATTCTATTCATAAAGGTTATTATCAGCATCTTACTCAAAAAGGGGTACGACAGTATCGTCTCCCCTCAACTCCATCTACTTCAGAACTTGGGTACAAGGATCAAAATAGCTCCATTCATTTATTAGAAGCATTGACTGAGCTCTATCAGGTGTGGCCTGATCCTCTCGTAAAATCGAGATTAGAAGAGATGATACTATTGATTCGGGACAAAATAGTGAATGACAAAGGCAATCTCGTATTATTTTTTCAACCAGATTGGACTCCCGTCAGCTTTAAAGATTCCAGCCACGAAATCATTCAAAAACATCATGGATTGGATCATGTATCCTGGGGCCACGATATCGAGACCGCATATCTCTTGATGGAAGCTGCGCATGTCGTGGGATGGAAAGAGGATAGTATCACTCAGACTATTGCTAAAAGAATGGTAGATCAATGTTTAACACTGGGTTGGGATGATTCACTTGGGGGAATATATGATGAAGGCTATTATTTCAAAGATATTCCTGGCTTAACGGTCACCTACAATACTAAAAACTGGTGGACGCAGGCAGAGGCTTTAAATACCTTGTTGATTATGGCTGACTTATATCCGAAGGACCCCTTAGTTTATTATGAAAAATTCAAGAAACAATGGACCTATATCAATACCTATTTGATAGATCATCAAC
>JAYSTG010000140.1:0-1994 GCA_043719965.1 Saprospiraceae bacterium
TATCAACATTGGTTTGCAGGAGGATTTCATGGCGCTCTTTTTGCACCGACGCCCGCTTTATCTGTACTTTGACTGGAAAATTTTATTGACACTTATTTACACCAAGATATTCGTCGTATCGGGTATGATAAATCCATTCAATCTATGGAAAGATTGTTAAAAGTACTCGCCTCATCAAATAGTAGTTTATTACATGTAGATTCGTATTCTAAACACTTAGGCATCAGTGTAAACTCTATAAAAAAATACCTCGATATATTAGAAGGCAGTTATATTATCAAAAGATTACAACCACTGTATCTTAATATCACCAAACGGTTAATTCGATCTCCAAAAATTTATATCAGAGATAGTGGCTTATTGCATCGGTTAATAGGTCTTCAAGATTTAGATCAATTATTAGGGTCCCCTTGGTCAGGTCATTCTTGGGAGGCTTATGTAATCGAAGAGATTTATAAAGCAGGGGGGAAACTTTTTGAATACTTTTTCTATAGAACTCAAGCCGGCGCCGAAGTAGATTTAGTATTAAAAGGAGGGAAAATGAACTCTACCGTAAATATTGAGCTTAAATACAGCAGTAATTCTAATCCAGCCAAAGGCTTTTACTCTGAGGCTATAGACATTCAACCTACTCATCAATACATCATCATTCCTGAAGGTGAGTGCTGGTCTAGAAATGAAAATATTAAAGTATGTGGTTTACATTGGTTTTTAAACGATGAGATCCATACTTTTTAAGAAGAAGCCACACGTAAGGATTTGCTTATAATGCTATAAACTCCTCCATCAAAAACTGTCCAGGTACCAATTTTCTCAAAAAATGCTCCACTGGGATCACCCATACATTACCTTTCTTCAACACATCAGTGCCACGATATAAAATCATGGACTGAGCTATGGGATATTCGTCCATAAAAGATAATATCCCCTTGAGGTCATCTTTTCTTATTTCAGTAGCCAATTTTACTTCAATGGCATATAGGCCTACTTCTCCATAGAGTATAAAATCTACTTCATGATGATATCGGTTTCGCCAGAAGTAGAGTTTGTTTTTTTGATGTGTATAAGATATCCATGCTCTAAGATGCTGCGCGACTAGACCTTCTAAGGCCATACCCATAATTTCACCGGGATGATCCAATGGACCACGAGGTCTCAAAGTCTGAAAGACCCCACTATCAAAAAAATAGAACTTAGGATGTTGTGTGGTATCTCTTGAAATTTTCTTAGAAAACACAGGAATTTTAAAAGCCAAAAGTATATCTTCTAAAATTTGGATATAAGACTCAACTGTTTTACGATTTACACTGCATGTCCTCGCTATATTGCTTACATTCAGCAAGGAGCCATGGGATAAACTTACTATCTCTAGAAAATGGGCAAAGTCACCAATATTTCTTATGAACGCCTCCTGGAATACTTCTTTCTCCATATATAGAGAAATGTAAGAGTCCAAATTTGATGCTTTTTGCTCATCGGGTATTGCTGATAGAATAGGCAACATACCATACTTAATCCATAGATCTATTTTGCCGGTATTATTTATAAGCTCAGATACCATGAATGGGTGCATTTCTTTTTTCAAAGCTCTGCTTGCCAGTAAATCTACTCCTGACTTTTTTAATTTTCTGGCACTCGACCCTGTCATGATAAAACGAAGTGACTTATCCGATTCGATCATCTTATGAATTACGGGTAATAAATCAGGGACTCTTTGAATTTCATCAAGGATGATAGTTTTAGATTGACTTTCTCTCACCATTTCTTTGATAAGATCAGGTCTGGCATTGAACCTTCTGAATGTATCACTCGATCGAAGATCTACCCATATTCCATCAGGTATTTGATGATGCAAAAAAGTGGATTTTCCTGTTCCTCTTGGTCCAAAAATGAAACAACTGTACTGCTCAAGAGACAGATACCTGCTATAGTACTTTTCCATATAAAGTAAAAATGGAGTTGAAAATGCCAAAATTACGGTAAAAATGGAGTTT
>JAYSTG010000015.1:0-2324 GCA_043719965.1 Saprospiraceae bacterium
GTATCTTTGCTGATCTGGGTCCAGGCTCGCTGTCCCCAGGCCCAACCTGATTTTAATGCAGCTATTTTAAATTTTTTGGTAGCTCCGTCTCCGGCTTCATCCAATGACAATACGAGGTCCGGTCTGATAGACAGCATACAACTGGTCTCGAATTCATCTGCATGATCTGCGGGTTTTTCAAAATAGTTTTTCATCGGCACCGCCTCCATCCAATTGAGCCAACAACAAAACAAATCTGGAAAATGAAAGGACAGTTCTCGGATGATGTTTCGGAAATGATTAGCTCCATGGCCATTTACGATCACTAATTTATGACAACCGGATCGTACCAATACATCGACTATATCTTTTAGGACTTGTAACTGAGTACTAGGTAAAATGTTCATTGAAAATGGGATGTCTAATTGGCCGGTCTGAATACCATAATGTATGGCTGGCAAGACAATGATTTTAGCTCCCTGATTCCAAGCTTGATGAGCAGCTGATTGCACGACATGATTCATTTGGTAATTATCAGTACCATAAGGCATGTGGTAATTATGGGCCTCAGTGGCACCCCAAGCCAATATGGCAACATCATAGGTGGTAGCTTTAACAGCTTTCCAATTGGTCTCCTCTAAGATAAAGGGTCTGATCATACGGACGAAAGATATAGCTTATTGGAGAGAGACAGACCCTATGTATGTAAAAAGATATTTAATTCATTTTTGCGCCTATCAGAATGATCACATCCGGGTCGCTTTCAATATTATTCATCTGCACTAGGATATCATCATATCGCGATCGCACATGGCTGCTCATTGGTTTTAAAGTATATCGTTTGGGGTTGGGCAAGCATGCTGCAATCATAGCAGCTTCGGCGCGATTGAGGTGTAATGCATCCTTATTAAAATTGGCACGTGCAGCTGCCTGTACTCCGAATATACCAGGGCCTGTTTCGATCACATTGAGGTATCTCGATAAGATGGTGCGTTTACTCCAAAAAGTTTCTATCATAAAAGTAAAATACACCTCAAGTCCTTTTCGAATAAAATTTCTGCCTTGCCAAAGAAAAATATTTTTAGCAGTCTGCTGGCTAATGGTACTAGCGCCACGCGTCTTGCCAGGTCTGCGTTTATTGTATTTCAAAGCAAGTTTTATGGCCTTCACATCAAACCCATCATGATCCGTAAACAATTGGTCTTCGCTGGCTAATACCGCTAACTTCATATGTGGACTGATTTGATCAAAAGAAATATGGTCTCTTTTTAAACCATATCCATCGATCAGGCTACAGATCTGAGTACTCGTAAGCGGTGGTGGGAATATCCAAAAAAGCATTAGAAACACCCATTGCAGTAGATAGAGTACTATAAAAGTTCTACTGGCAATGCCTACTGATTTATGCAGAACTGGAATCTTATCCAGCCACCTGTAATAGGAAAGTACCACTACTACCAATATCAATCCTGCAACGAATACTTTAGTCAATAACGGATAGATGTCTTCCCAGCGCTCCGTGAGCTCTTTGATATAAATCCAGGAAAACAAGATCATTTGAAACGAGATCAATAAGATCATCATCTTGCGCAGACGACTCCATAGGTGCTGATCTCCCAGTTGAAGTCGAAAAATTGTTTGTAAAAAATCATAAAATCGAAAGCGTATCAAAAGTTTGTTGGATTCAACTCAAATCTAGTTAAGACTGAGATCATCTCCAAATAATGTCAGATTTAACCTCTGATGAAGATGGATTTTGAAAGAAAAATCTTCCTAATATCACCCTGCATTAGGAGTATTTATTGTAAATTACATCTGAAATTTATGGATATAAAAAGACCGGATATTATTAACCAGCAGTTGCTCTGGGAATATGATTTGGATACCTTTAACTTTGTCAAATCATACAAAATTGTTATTGAGAGAGTGATGGAAAGAGGTAATCTAGAACAATGGCGCGAAATGGTACAATTATATCCCCGTGAAAAAATATTAGAGACTATTGATTGGAGCGGACAACTGGATAAACGAGATAAAGATTTTTGCCTCTTCTTTCTTGCCTCAGAATTTTTACATGCTGCATAAAGACCAACACATTATTGCACCTGCAACTTTTATTGTAATTCAGGAATTGCAAAGTATTTCTGAGCTTATAGAGTTGGCCCTGAAAACTAAATATAATTTTTCAGCTACTTTGTTTAGGAAGAATACATTGCTGGCTACAGTCAATAATATTAAAGACCGATTTCATCAAGCATGATTATCCTTTTATTCTACCGCCGTTACAGGAAGAAGGCATCACGTTTTTAAGCAAAGAAGATATAGCAGCTATGAAGCTACATACT
>JAYSTG010000141.1:0-1987 GCA_043719965.1 Saprospiraceae bacterium
GCGGTTGAAAAATACGCTCCTGCATTATATGAAACCTTAGGCATATTCTTACCCTTGATTGCTGTAAACTGTTCTATTTTAGGTGGGGCATTATTTATGCAGGAAAGGGAATACGCTACGCTCGGTGAAGCGACAGTTTTTGGATTTGGATCCGGTGTTGGATGGTTATTGGCGATAGTGGCTTTGTCGGCCATTCGTGAAAAATTAAGGTACTCCAATATCCCTCCTCCTTTACGTGGCCTGGGTATTACGTTTATTCTTACGGGACTTATGGCTATTGCTTTTATGAGTTTTATGGGTATTACATTATAAGTTTAAAGTTAGATAGGATGTTAGGCATGACGATTGAAACTACGACCATGATCTCTAGTATAGTTGTTTTTTTATCATTCAACTTACTGCTGGTATTTATCATCCTGTATGCAAAATCTAAACTCACAACATCGGGACTCGTAAAAATAACAATTAATGGGCTAGAACAGATCGAGACAGAATCAGGCAGCACATTGTTGACAACCTTATCCAACAAAAAAATATTTTTACCTTCTGCCTGTGGAGGTGGTGGGACCTGCGCTTTATGTAAATGTCAAGTACTGTCAGGTGGAGGTGAGATCTTAACTACTGAAGTTCCTTATTTCACCAGAAAACAGCAACAATCACACTGGCGCCTCGGTTGCCAAGTGAAGGTGAAGCAGAATATGGATATTATTATTCCTACAGAAGTATTAGGAATAAAAAAATGGGATTGTGAAGTGGTATCCAATAAAAATGTAGCCACCTATATCAAAGAATTAGTCGTTAAATTGCCGGAAGGAGAATTTTTGGATTTTGAATCTGGTTGTTATATTCAATTAGATGTTCCAACTTGTGAAATTAATTTTAAAGACGATTTATATAATATAGATCTCAAATTTCATGCTGATTACGATAAATATAAGATATGGGATTTGAAAATGAAAAATCCTGAGCCCATTTTTCGGGCATATTCTATGGCTAATCATCCTGCAGAAGGTAATATCATTATGCTAAACATTAGATTGGCCACCCCTCCTATCGATGGAAAGACTGGTAAATTTAAAAACTTAAACCCCGGTATTTGTTCGTCTTATGCCTTTTCCCTCAAACCTGATGATAAAGTAGTCATCGCAGGGCCGTTTGGCGATTTCCATATCAAAACTACTCAAAAAGAAATGATCTATATAGGTGGAGGAGCAGGTATGGCACCCTTGAGATCACATTTATTTCATTTGTTCCATACCTTGAAAGAAAGAAATCGGAAAGTATCTTATTGGTATGGAGGAAGATCCTCCAGAGAAGTTTTCTACACAGAAGATTTTAAGAACATTGAAAAGGAGTTTCCTAATTTTCAATATAACATCGCATTATCTGAGCCTTTACCAGAGGACCATTGGACGGGCTATACAGGCTTTATTCATAGTGTCCTATTTCAAAATTATCTTAGTCAACATAAAGAACCAGAAGAAGTCGAATATTATCTCTGCGGCCCACCGATGATGAATGCCGCTGTCTTTAAAATGCTCGATTCGCTTGGCGTGCCACCGGAAAATATCGCTTTTGACGATTTTGGGGAATAATCTTTCTACATGAAAATTTTGAGTTTTATACTGATTGTAAGTATCCTTATTGCCGATTGTAATTCAAAGGATCAAAATTTAATACAAGTAGGCGGGAATGCCCAAGGAACTACATATCATATCTCCTATTTCTCAGCTGAAAATAAAGATTATAAAACAGGTTTCGATTCTATCTTGAAAAAGATTGATACTTCTATGTCTACGTATTTGCCAGTCTCTCAGATATCCAGAATAAATAAAAATGATAGCACCACCATCGTGGATCCGTATTTTAAAGAAGTATTCAATAAGGCTATTGAAGTCTCAGAAAAAACCGAAGGGCTTTTTGATGTGACCATCGGTCCGCTGGTCAACGCTTGGGGATTCGGGTTGTCAAAAAAAGAAACCACGAA
>JAYSTG010000142.1:0-1986 GCA_043719965.1 Saprospiraceae bacterium
GATAATTGTTTTGCTTCTTCTTCATTAATCGTCAGCACATCTACTTTAGCTATGACTTTTAATAAATTTTCGAAAGCAATATCCATCCAAAAATTCATAGTATCCAATACTACCAATTTCGGTTTCTTCTTCATTTGATTTAATACAGATAATTGTGTTTCAGGAGCAAGATTGCCCAGCATGACATAGTCGCTATCCTGATAAGAATCGGGTAACACTGGGTTGAAATCAGCTAATACATTTAAATCAGTCACCAAAGTATCCCTGCTATTCATATTGTCATGATACCGACCCGACCAATAAAATGATTTTTCACCTTTTTTCATTTCTAATCCATCCATAAGAATACCCCTACTCATGAGTTCTTCAACCTCATGTCTAGGAAAATCTTCACCGACTATAGCTTGCACTTTGATCGGTTGATAAAAATAGGAAGCCGACCAGGAAATATAAGTACATGATCCACCGATGACATGATCTGCTTTGCCATAGGGAGTCTCAATGCTGTCGAAGGCCATGGTGCCAATTACTAAAATACTCATTGTGAATAGATTATATTAAAAAAATATGGGCAATCTAACAAGATCGCCCATTTAAAAAAATGCGCCCCCTCCAGGACTTGAACCTGGGACCTGCGGATTAACAGTCCGACGCTCTAACCAACTGAGCTAAGGGGGCTTCCATTTCGGACGGCAAAATTAATGATTTTTAGGTACCATCCAAATGTCTTTATCATTTTGGATGTCATTCATTAGCATATAAGTTTATGTCAACTCGTACTTACGCTTGAATTAATAATGATTCCACTACCATTGGTTATTCAAGTACTCATTGCTGAACCCTATAGGTACAAAATATTCTAGTATTAAATCAATCTTTTAAGCGATAGATCTCTGGTAGGCCTCTCCCCAACCCATCGTAGTCCAGTCCATATCCCAGGACAAAATATTTAGGAATTTTAAAACAATAATGATCAAGCTTCACATCAACCTCTAAAGCTTCTTCTTTGAATAATAATGAACTTACAAATATAGATTTAGGAATGTAAGATTTTAATACTGGTAGAAATCGGTGTAAGGTATGCCCTGTATCGACGATATCTTCTATAACGATCACATGCTGACCTGCCCATTTTTTTGAAACATCCGCCTCCATTTTTACCACTCCAGTAGTCGTCATGCCCTGATAAGACTCGATCCTGATAAATTGTACGGTACAATCAAATTTCAACAACCGGATGAGATCCCCCATGAATATAAATGACCCATTCAAGATGCCAAGGACTAAAGGTGGATCATCAGATGTATAGATCCCATTCAGTTTATCTGCCAATAGCTGCACTTGATGATCTATTTCCGATTGGAGTATATATCGCTCAAATTGTCGCTGATGAATCTCTACGATATCCATAGTTACAAACCGTATTGGTCGACTAAATAGACCAAGGATGCCATAGCTGCTGCACCTAATAGTAATTCTCTTTTATTTACCGCCTCGAAGGTATCATTACGGGTATGATGATAGTCAAAGTACCGCTGGCTATCTGGCTGAAGGTTCGACAACAAGCCTTTTTGACTTCGGAGGGGTCCAATATCAGCTCCTCCACCCCCGTTATATATTTTCAAATCATAGGGTTCCAAAAGGCTGGACCATCCATTGATTTTTTTAAAGTAAGCTTCATAAACTTCCTTCTCAGCAGAAAACCCAAATCCTCTGGGAGTGAATCCTCCTGAATCAGACTCCAAAGCGAGTATATGCTTTTCTTTTTTGGCATTGGAAGAATCTGCATAGGCTCGGCCACCACCAAGCCCATTCTCTTCATTCATAAACATCACTGCACGGATCGTTCGCTTTGGTTTGTATCCCATTTTTTTCAACTGATGTAATACTTCAATACTTTGTACACATCCTGCTCCATCATCATGAGCACCTTCCCCTATATCCCAAGAGTCTAAATGGCCTCCTATGACAATGATTTCATTGGGA
>JAYSTG010000143.1:0-1986 GCA_043719965.1 Saprospiraceae bacterium
ACAGGGGATTGGTGGGCCTGATTTGTCTTCGACTGTAAGGTAACCCCAGCAGCTATTACCTGATAGTCGATCGGTTACTTTATAGACCATGGTATAGCCCAGGTGGGAGCGGTCTACTTTATCTTTACTTAGGATTTGGTTAGTTCCAAAGGGGTAAACCAATTCCACTATTGCAGAGAGACAAGTGATTGGATTTTCAAGGAAGTCATCTGGTTCAAATGTTTTTTCACAAATCGTGGCAGGCATTGATGCATGAACATGGTCATTGCAAACCAAAGTACATGGAGCTTGTGCACTGATCTGGACGCTAAAAAAACAAATAATACCAGCAAGTAAAACTTTTTTCATGGGTATGAATTTTGGGTTATGTATTGTAAAATCAGAAGTAAATATAGTCATAGGTCTGAATTTCAGGTAATTAATCAACACTTTTTTTATACAATTTTCAAGCCAAACCTTAAATGCTCAAATATTTACCCATTGGTCAATCATGGACAAAGCCCGAGAAGAAATTATATAATACATAATTATATATGTTAATATATTATAAATCAATATCTTATATATTATAAATTTTTATAAAAAATTGGTTACTTAAAATTCCAATTAACTATTAAAATCCATTCATATTTTTTTAGAAAAAAATATTAAAAATCAATTAGTGAAACTTTCAAAAAGTTGATTTGAGCAAAGATTATCTTCCAATACGATGGTAGACCTCAACCAAATACAGTGCTATTTTAAGAATGATTTAATGACACAACCCAGATATGCCTTTTGGTACTTTACCTTCAGATCTAGTTTATGCTGGACTACTCAAAGTCAGCACATGAAATAAAAAAATTAAACTCAGGTTATAACACTTGTTGCAATTTCTCCAGCAAAGCTTGACCTCGCAAACCTTTGGCTACAATGCGACCTTCCTTGTCCAACAAAAAATTCTGCGGTATACCTTGTACTCCATACATCGCAGCTATTTTACTTTTCCATCCCAGCAAATCAGAGACATGGGGCCATTTTAATTGGTCCTCGGCGATGGCATCTACCCATTTTTGTTTTTCTTGGTCCAGGGATACTCCAAAGATTTCAAATCCTTGGGCATTAAACGTTTGATAGGCTTTGACTACATTAGGATTTTCTTTACGACAGGGCCCACACCAACTGGCCCAAAAATCGATTAAGACAATTTTACCTTTCAAAGAAGATAGTTTGATCACCTTACCTTCAGGGGTCATTCCTTCAAAATCCGGAGCTACAGCACCTATCGATGTCTTTCGACCGGCATCCACCAAAGTTTTTAACCTAGTACCAAAAAAAGAACTTTTAATCGATTCCGAAAAAGACTCGTATAAAGTATCTAAGCCCAGATCCTCACCTGAACTTGCAGCCATCAGACCGAGGTAGGCGCTAAGGATGGATTCAGGATGTTTTTTTGCAAACTGAACATTGGACATATTGGCTTCTTTCTCCAAATTGATCAATATGGATTGTACACTATCAATGGTCTTCATGTCACCTACTTCCTGAGCTTGAGTACCTCTTGCAATCAGTGACTTATATTTTTCTTCAATGGTGACATTCAATTTTTTGAATTCTTCGTTTAACACATTGGTGGCAGTACCTAGCACTTTGAGTTTTTGCACATTTTGTTGTTCTCCTTTTATGGCAATAGTCCCCGGCTCCGTAAAAAACTGGAAGGCAGACATGCCGTCAGGAAACACTAAGTTGGCAAGTCGTACTTGGTCATCCGCCAGTGCAAACTGAAACATTCCACCTTTGATGTGGGTCGTATCGATGATACTGGAATCTTCATCGAATATGCGATATAAGGTTAAGAGGCCATCTGGAGCATCTTTAACTTCTCCGGTGATAACAATATTTTTTTTATCATCCGATGCGGATTTACACGCAGATTGAATCCACACTAAACTTAGCAGGATATATAAAAAATTAAAAAATTTATTCATTTATTTTAATGATTGATAA
>JAYSTG010000144.1:0-14637 GCA_043719965.1 Saprospiraceae bacterium
TGAGGCTTTGATCACAGCTGGTGATCAAATATTTTCTTGATCCAAGATTACCATAAGGTCCAGGCCACATGTCCCACCCTGCTTTGCTCGATATGATGAGTTGATCTCGATAGGGCACCCAGTCTTGTAAATACATTTTACCGAAATTTTCTTCAGCAGCCCCATAAGGTGGCCCATAATTATTTGCAAGGTCAAAGTGGGTCACTCCATGATCGAAGGCGGTCCTCAAGATATTCCGACCGATTTCGAGGTCATCCGTATGGCCGAAATTATGCCATAACCCTATCGAGATCATAGGTAATAGAATGCCACTTTGACCACAGCGGCGATATTCCATCCGGTCATATCGATCAGCAGCAGCTCTATAATATCCCGGATCAAACTTATCATTGATTTTCATGTAGCATTGATTTATGATGTTGAAATAATAGTTCAAAGATATTTTAACCCTCGTCAATTGAATAACATCCATCAAAAAATTAATTAATTTAATTTTAAGCTTAACTTTACCATCACGATCATATGAATAGAATCATTTACTTTTTATTTTTTGTATTGGTTTTCAACAATCTGATCTTGGCTCAGACGGAGAAAGGTACCTGGTTATTAGGTGGGAATGCCGGTTTTATGTCAACAAAAGGTTCCAGTAGTCTTTCCATTAACCCTTCTGTGGGTTATTTTGTGTTGAACCATCTGGCCGGGGGTGCTCAAGTGAATTTATTGGTCATCAAAAAGGCATCATTTTCTATTGGGCCTTATGCTAAATATTATTTCTATGGCAATGAAAAAGGTCGCCTATATGCTTCTGCCGGACTCAATATAGGGTTAGGAACGGCATCTAAATTCGATACCGGATACAGCGTAGGTGCAGGTTATGCTTTGTTTTTGAACGAGAGCATATCCATCGATATAGGTACACTTTACAATCAGGCAGGTGCCAGTGGAGGTACCTTCAGCATAGGAGCTGGATTTCAGATCCATTTTAACCGTTTAAATGGATCCAAATTAGATTTTAAACCCTAATCAACATTCGAATCCGATAAATTTACACTCAATAGCCCCATTGAATACTTTGTGGCTTCTGATCTTACGTAGATTCACTTTTTCTATTAGATCGGTGTAAGGTGAAATAATCCATGCTTGAAACCCCGCATAATCATCGTGCAGTTTCCTTCCGATATCCCTATAGAATTGTGCTGTATCCTCCAGATAAATCCTTTTGTCATAGGGTGGATTCATGATGATATGCCCTCGTTTGCTTTTAGGCTTGGAGGTAAAAAAGTCTCCCATCTTGGCGTCGATCCTACGACTTATTTTGGAATATCTCCAATTGATCTTACAGGCATCCATAGAATACAATTCCAGATCTGAAGCATATATTTTGCCAGAGATGTCAGAGATCGGTTTAGTTACCTTGCTCAAGATTTTATTAAACATGGCTTCATCGTAGTCAAACCAACGTTGAAATCCAAAATCTTTGCGCCAATACTGTGGATGTATACCGGATGCCTTGATATAAGCCTCTGAAGAAAAAGTACCAGATCCACAGAATGGATCATAAAAATCAGTGGTTCCATTCCAACCACTAAGATCGATCAACCCCGCTGCAAGTACTTCATTGATCGGTGAGTCAAAAGTTGCCTTTCGATATCCTCGTTTAAAGAGCGAAGGCCAGGAGCTATCCAAGGATATGTTGCATTGATTTTCATTGATATGAAGATCGATTCGGATGTCAGGATCATTGGGATCCACATTCGGCCGCTTTTGATGTTTCGTACGGAGGTGGTCTACAATAGCATCTTTGCATACCAAAGAGGCATATTGTGAATGTGTGAATATTTTTGAAAACACACTGAAGTTGATGGCAAATGTTTTGGTATAGTCGAGATATTTGCTCCATTCAAATTCGTAGATCTTGGTATAGTATTGTGCCTGAGTATCGAATTTGAAAGAATGAATAGGTACTAATATTTCTAGAGCAGTACGACAGCATAGGTTTGCTTTGTATAAAAAGCCCTGATCCCCTTCGAATTCAACACCGCGATTGATCTTCCGTGCATTTTTGGCTCCTAGTTTTATCAGTTCAGCTTCCAATACCGACTCTAAGCCATAAAATGTCTTTGCTATTAATTTCATGTTGAACCACAAAAGTAGACAAAAGAAATACGAATGTCAGGTTGACTGTCATAAGGGCTAAATCTTATTTTGAGGTGCCAGGATAATTAGTTTAAATTTGAATTTTCCATCCTGTAATTTGAGCAAATATGCCAAACAAGGGCATTTCCCCCCTGCCTTCGGACAGGAGGGCTTTGGAGGGGGCTAGGGGTGGAGTTTTTATAAATTCAGATGAATATAAACAGGAGGATTTCATAAAAAAGATTGAGTAGGAGTTGCAGTATTAAAAAAAACGAGTCCAAAGTTTTTAGATACTTGTGATTCTATAAGTATCTCTACATTTTATTGTCGGGGTTTGATTCTGAAAAGATACTTGAAGAATATGGTGGAAAAAGAACAATATTCACAACAATGATAATTGATAATGAATATTGTTTTTGTCCACCCCCAACCCCCTCCGAAGGGGGACAGAATCCGGTTTAAACTAATTTTTGAATAAGTTTTATTTAGGCCGCTGACACCTCAAAATAAGATTTAGCCGTCAAAAGGGATGCGTGCCCGTAGATTTGCTATATGATTTATCTTTCTAATTCAATAAAAATGGAATTAAGCCCATAATGGTCAAAGGTTAAAAATTGAAATCGAAAATCGTTTTATCTTCGCTTTATGTTTGATCGGTTAAAAACCCGATGGGGAGTCACTAATCTGGATCTATTTCTCATCTTATTCACCTTTGCGATTGGAGGTAGTCTGTGTGGATATCTGGGAAAAAAAATTATAAACGTAGTTCCAATTCATTCAGATTTTATACTCGGTGTCCTCTATATTATTTTGATCACCGCATTATGGCCTGTGTGCGTCATTGTTATGAGTGTGTTGACGGGGCAGTATAAGTTTTTTAAAAATTATTTGACCCGAATAAAAAATAAAATCTTTAAAAGTTAGACCGTAATCATTTCCGACAGAGTTAAACCTGGATCACACCCACATTAAACTTTTCAAGCGGAGCATGATTGGCCATTTCGATACCTGTGGAAATAAATTGTCGAGTTTCGATGGGATCTATAATACTATCCACCCATAATCTTGATGCTGCATAATAGGGTGATTCCTGTTCATCATATCTGGCTTTTATTTTTTGATAGAGTGCTTTTTCTTCATTTTCGTCCGGGGCATGACCTTTGGCTTTTATCTTGTTGATCTGGATATCCGTAAGCACTCGCGCTGCTTGATGGCCTCCCATGACCGCTATTTTAGCTGTAGGCCAAGCAGCTATAAGCCGAGGATCATATGCTTTGCCGCACATGGCATAATTCCCTGCACCGTACGAGTTACCAATGACGATAGTAAATTTCGGCACGGTAGAATTCGCTACTGCATTGACCATTTTTGCGCCATCTTTGATGATACCACCATGTTCGGACCTGGATCCTACCATAAAGCCAGTGACATCTTGTAAAAAGACTAAGGGTATCTTTTTCTGATTACAATTCAGTATAAACCGCGTGGCTTTATCAGCACTATCAGAATAGATCACTCCACCAAATTGCATTTCACCCTTGCCTGTTTTTACGACCTCTCTATTATTAGCAATGATTCCAACACTCCATCCTTCTATTCTAGCATAGGTACAGGAGATGGTCTTACCATAGTCTTCTTTAAAAGGAATTATTGATCCGGAATCAACAATACAATCCAGTATATCCTTGATCGCGTAGGGTTTATTAGATTGGTGAGGATAGACACCATATATATTTTTTAATGGCGATTTGGTATCTACAGGTGTAATTCTATCAAATCCGGCCTTTGGGCTATCGCCCATGCCTTTGATCAGGCTCCGAATCCTATCTAGGCAAGATGCATCGTCAGGCATTTTATGATCGATGATGCCGGAGATTTCACTATGAGTCGTTGCACCACCTAAAGTTTCTTTGTCTACAGTCTCTCCGATGGCTGCTTTCACCAAATAAGGTCCAGCTAAAAAAATGGATCCCGTCTTATCTACGATCATAGCCTCATCGGACATGATGGGTAGGTAAGCGCCTCCAGCGACACATGCACCCATCACCGCCGCAATTTGTGGGATACCCATACTGGACATGCGGGCATTATTTCTAAATATTCGTCCAAAATGTTCTTTATCCGGAAAGATCTCATCTTGCATAGGAAGGTATACACCTGCACTATCCACGAGATAGATGATAGGAATTCGATTTTCCATAGCAATCTCTTGGGCTCGAAGATTTTTTTTACCAGTCATCGGAAACCAGGCCCCGGCTTTGACAGTAGCATCATTAGCCACGATCATACAAAGTCTTTCATGTATTTTGCCTAGTCCACAAACTGCTCCAGCTGCCGGACATCCTCCTTCTTCTTCGTACATACCCAATGCTGCCAGAGCACCTATTTCTAAAAAGCTACTATTTTTATCCACAAGCAGATCGATCCGTTCTCTAGCAGATAACTTGCCCTCTTCATGTAATTTGTCTATCTTCTTTTTCCCTCCTCCTTCTTCCACCTCACGAAGTTTACGATCCAATTTGGAGACCAAAAGTTTATATGCATCTTCGTTTTGAGAAAACAAGAGAGAGTCTGCCATATGGAATAAATATAGTATAAAAAAAGTCAAGGCCAATCAGCCTCGATGAGTTCAAAAATAGGATAATTTCCTTAGGAAGACTTTTTGAATTTATAAGGATAGATTGAAAGACTCTTGTCAAAATCATAGAATCCGGTCAGGTCTATGAAGTCTTGGATCTTACGCATTTTGACCAGAAAGTCCTCAGCGTCTTTAATAGATTGCCCATTGATCTGTGTGATGAGGTAACCAGTCTGCATATTACATTGATCTACGATAGACCCTTTGTAAATACCTACTACCCGTACCCCATTGATCTTAAACTTAGATTTTTCATAAGGATTCAAATCTCTAATTTCAAAACCATGGTCTGTCAGTATTTTTTCTGAGTGAACATTGGTCAGATCTATCGATGTCTTATTATTGATATCTTTAAGTTTGACTTGAGTTTGTAAAGTTTTTCCCGCTCTAAAAAGAGTAATTCCTACTTCATCGCCCGGCCTTTTGCCTCCTATCTTTTCATGCAGTTCATTGTTAGACGCAATGGTAATCTGATCTATTTTGAGTATGACATCACCAGGTTGTATCCCCGCATCTTGCGCCCCAGAGCTTTCATAGACTTTTTCTACTAATGCACCCGATCGATTGGGCAATTGTAAATCTTTTACCTTATCACTATCGATATCATCATTTAATGTCACACCCAGAAAAGCCCGTTGTGTTTTACCATATTGTTTGAGGTCTTCTATCACCTTTTTTACCAAATTACTGGGTATGGCAAATGAATAACCTTCATAGTTGCCGGTATGAGTCAATATCGCAGTATTGATTCCTACTAGTGCTCCAGAAGTATTAACTAGAGCGCCGCCACTATTGCCGGGATTCACGACGGCATCCGTCTGAATAAAGGACTCGATAGAATTATCTCGGTCTCCCAGAATATTAATATTTCTTCCTTTTGCGCTTACTATTCCTGAAGTCACAGTAGATCGCAATTGCTCCGGGTTTCCGATGGCAAGCACCCAATCTCCAATTTCTAATTCATCAGAATTTCCAAAAAATAAATGCGGAAGGTTTTTATCATCTATTTTCAAAAGAGCTAAATCAGTGCTAGGGTCATCTCCTACCACTTTTGCAGTGTATTTTTCTTTATTGTTGAGTGTCACTTCAATATTGGAAGATAGATCAGCTCCACCAGTCTCTATCACATGATGATTGGTGACTACATATCCATCCGCAGAAACGATCACACCAGAGCCTGAGCTATGATCGAGATATTCATAGCCATATCGATTGGTACGTACCTCTGTGGACTTGATATAGACCACTGCCGATGAAGACTTGCTTGCAGCAACTTTGAAGCTTGGGAAATCTGATAAATGATCTAGTGTAGATGCAAACTTAGTATCACCATCGAGTTCTCGTTGATATACTGATCCTGATGGATCGACATTCAATAATTTATTGTTGGATTCCGTACTACGTGAATCTGAAAATATAGCCTTCGGTTCCCGGACTAAAATTTTTTGTGGAAATCGTTTACTATAAATAAATATAGTGAGGAATGAACTCAACAATGCAGTCAGGACTATGCTTACTAGTGGCTTCATAGGAGAAAAATTACCCGCAAATTACGAGAAATCTATGAAGGTTAGTAGTTAAATCTAGTGGTGTTAAGACTCTTAACTTTTGATACGAACTTGAAAAAAGATCGACATGAGCAACCGAATCATTCAAAAGTCAAATTTTCCAGAGCTCCCCTTAACTCTGAAGCATCGTGTATTGCTTTTTGTTGGTTACAAATAGAAATACCAAGTTGATAGATTCCAATGGCTTTTTCTGGATCAGATAGGAGCTCATATTGTTTGCCAAGATGATAGTAAGCACCGGTATAGGTGGGATGGATGGATAATAAGCGCTCGTAGGTGTGGATAGCTAGGGTCGTATTGAGGTCAGCCTCATATTCTTTGGCCAATGCAAATAGGAGGAAGGATGAATCAGGGTCTTTTTCTAAAAAGGATATGATCTTGGCTTTTCGGTCAGTCGACATGATGCAAAATTAAAGAAATGGAACCTATTGATGTTGAGAAGGCAGGTTAGATAATAATTACATTGACTGGGATCCTTTACTTATTTTTGGTCCATGAAAATCCTGGTTTGTATTTCAGCGACTCCAGACACCACGAGCCGCATAGGGTTCAAAAACAATGATTCTGAATTTAATTCCGAGGGTATACAATATATTCTCAATCCCTATGATGAATGGTATGCACTCGTGAAAGCTTTGGAAATCAAAGAAGCCTTGGGAGGCTCTGTGAGGGTGATTCATGTAGGACCTGCTGCCCACGATGCCATGATTCGTAAGGCCCTGGCCATCGGTGCCGATGACGCGGTAAGGATCAATGCCATCCCTGTGTCTACCTTTAGTACTGCAAAATGGATCAGCGAATATGCAAAGACTCAAACTTTTGATTTGATATTTTTGGGTAAAGAAACTATTGACTATCAATCCGGAGAAGTAGGCGCTATGTTAGCTGAATTTTTAGGCCATCCGTATTTGCCATATGCCAGTAAACTAGAAGTTACTCCTGATTCAACCCATGTTGTTTGCGAAAGGGACATTGAAGGTGGAGTAGAAGTGATAGAGACTAAACTACCTGCTGTGATCAGCGCATCGAAAGGTATGGCTGAACAGAGGATACCCAATATGAAAGGTATAATGACCGCAAAATCAAAGCCTCTCACAGTCATCGAACCTATAGTGGTACAAGAATTAACTAAAACAATACATTATACCCTACCTCCTTCTAAAAAAGGGGTTACTATGATTTCGCCCGATCAGATGGATGAGCTCGCAAGGCTATTGCACGAGAAAGAAAAAGTATTTTAAAAAAAGTTCAACCCAATTTCAAAACTAAGATATATGACCAATGTATTAGTGGTAATTGAAGCATTTAATGGCGAGTTTAAAAAAGTTGCTTTGGAGGCTATTTGTTATGGTAAAGCCGTATCCGAAAAGCTATCATCATCTTGCTTTGCTTTGGTATTAGGTCATTCAGATGCAGCTGGGCAACTTGGCGTATATGGCGCAGACCGAATTCTTCAAATTTCAGGCTCTATAGCACTAGGCGACAATCAATCCCTCACCCAAATTATTGCCTCACAAGCCCAATCTTTGAATACTCCTACCATCATTATGCCTCATAATAGTACAACAAAAGGTATAGTGGGTAGATTGGCAGTCCGCTTATCGGGAGGGTGTATTTCTGGAGTGATAGGATTACCAGAGATTGCTGGAACAGAATTTACAGTAGAGCGCAGTGTTTTTGCGGGGAAAGCAAAAGCTAAAATCTCCATTTCTTCTGAGTATAAAATATTAAGCTTGGCTCCAAGTGCAATATCTCTTACTAAGTCAGGTGAGGGTAAACGTGTAGAGCAAATCGAAATAGTGTGGCCTTCTAATTTGGCAAGGGTAATTGAAACCAAACGAATGACAGGGCATATCCCCCTACCAGAAGCTGAGCTGGTCGTATCTGCTGGGAGAGGCATGAAAGACCCTGGCAATTGGGCAATAGTTGAAGACCTGGCCTCAGCTTTAGGTGCAACTACTGCATGTTCTCGACCAGTGGCTGACTCTGGATGGAGACCTCACCACGAGCACGTAGGACAGACCGGAATAGCTATTAAACCCAATCTCTATATAGCATTAGGGATTTCAGGTGCTATTCAGCACCTTGCGGGTGTTAACAATTCAAAAGTGATCGTAGTGATCAATAAAGATCCAGAAGCACCTTTTTTCAAAGCAGCTGACTATGGAGTATGCGCTGATTTGTTCGAGGTAGTACCTAAACTTACAGAAGCTATCAAAAAAATCAAACAAGCTCATGGATGACTTGTTTTTGTTGATGATGATCATGGTTCTTTAGCCCTAAAATGGATATATTTAAATTTCCGCATCTTTGTAATTCGAAGCATGAAAAAAATAGAACTCGAAATAGTCACCTTATCACACAGTATATCACAATCGCATAATTATGCGGTAGTGTTAGGTGAAATGGATGGCTCACGAAAATTGCCTATCGTCATCGGAAGTTTTGAAGCTCAAGCCATTGCAGTGGCGATGGAGAAAATGAACCCTAATCGACCCTTGACGCACGATCTATTCAAAAATGCAATGGACACATTTGATATTGAGATCAAAGAAGTGGTTATCAATAATCTATTGGATGGTATATTTTATGCACGATTAATTTGTGCGCACAATGGGGAGTCGGTAGAAATAGATTCTCGTACTTCCGATGCTATAGCTATGGCTGTGAGAGCCAATTGTCCTATTTATACTTTTGATTTTATACTCGAATCCGCCGGGGTAATCCTTGAAGAAACCGAAGAAAAACCAGCATCTACCACAGCAGTAAAACGAGACCGCAATCAAGGATCATTCAATCAGTATTCTATGGAGGCCTTGACCAAAATGTTAGAAGAAGTGTTAGCTGAAGAAGATTACGAAAAGGCTGCAAAGATCAGAGATGAGATCAATAAGAGAAAAGAGGCCAATCAGTAAGTCAATATCCTTCTACTAATATTTCACACCTTCGCTTTCTCTGATGTAAAAAGCATAAACAAAGATGCCAACCCTATTACCAATCCGCATCCTATCAAATTAAACCATAGGAATCCTATATCAGTAGTCTTATTTAAAATTAATACTGTGATTTCAGAAATGACTGCAGCATAAAACACACTACTCCCTTTGAGGTATTTAAGGTAAAAACCACTTACAAATACGCCCAAAATAGTACCATAAAATAAGGAGCCTATTAAATTTACAAACTGAATTAGATTTTCGAATAATGATCCGAACATGGCAAATCCTATAGCGAATAATCCCCAAAGCAGCGTAAACATCCTCGTGTATTTAATGATTTCCTGTTGATCAAAAGATCGTGGAGTCAACCGCTGTGCCCAATCTACAGTCATAGTACTAGCCAGTGCACTCAGCTCTGCAGAGGTAGAAGACATCGTTGCCGCAAAAACTACGGCTAATAATAATCCGATCAGTCCTATCGGTAAATGGTTAAGCACAAAATGTAAAAAGATAAAGTCTCGATCATTGGTTTCTGCAGCGGGAACGGCTTGTTTAATGATCGAACGTGCCTCAGTGCGTAATGTAGATTCTGCATTGTTCAATTCTTTCAATTGATTCTTTAATGTAGGGCTTGCAATGTCTTGTTGTAGCAGGTCTGATTGAATGCTTTTTTTCTGATCGATAATGAGCGTCAAGGCGCTTTGTTTTTCTTTGTATACTGAGGCATAAGAGGATTGAAGTACTTTATCTTCTATAGGTTTATTGAAGAAGAGAGGACTGCCATTAATTTGATAAAAGACGAAGACCATCACTCCGGTAAGTAAAATAAAAAACTGCATAGGGATCTTGAATATGCCGTTGGCTATCAACCCCAGTTTACTTTCATTCATGGACTTTCCTCCGAGATATCGCTGGACTTGAGATTGGTCTGTTCCAAAATAAGCGAGCGCTACAAAAGCCCCTCCAATAATACCTGACCAAAAATTATATCTGTCTTTGAGGTCAAAGTGGAAATTAATTGCATTCATCTTTCCTGACCAACCTGCTATTTGCAATGCTTGATGAAAAGAAATATTTTTAAGTTCTAATAAAATAAAAATAAAAATAAAGAGTAAGCCAAGCATCATGATAGTCATTTGAATGGTCTGTGTTTTACTCACAGCTTTGGCGCCACCACTCACCGTGTACAGAATGACAAGGATTCCTGTGATGAACACTACGAGCTTAAAATTCCAACCAAAAATGGCGCTCATAATGATCGCGGGAGCGTACAAAGTAATACCTGCTCCCAGACCTCTTTGAATCAAAAATAATAATGAAGTCAAAAGTCGTGTCTTAAGATCAAAACGATTCTCCAGATATTGATAAGCCGTATAAACTCCAGATTTGAAATAAATAGGAATAAAGGTGACACAAATGATAATCATGGCAATAGGAAGGCCTAAATAGAATTGGATGAACCTCAGGCCATCACTGTAGCCTTGTCCAGGGGTAGAAAGAAATGTGATACCACTGGCTTGTGTAGCCATCACTCCAAGACAAACGGCCCACCACGTACCATCTTCATTCCCTCTGAGAAATGAATCCTGGTCGCTGACTCCTCTGGTTTTATAAATACCATAGGTCACAATACCAATTAAAGAAAAAAATAGTATAGACCAATCAATCCAACTCATGAATAGGGCAAAGATAGATTTTCAGTAAGTGAACTAGACTAAACTAAAGTGTTATAGTTAACTTAATATTCAGCGTGAAATACCATTAGCTATAGGCTCGGGATAATAATATCAGGAGCAGGATGATACTAATCAATAACCCAAGTACAAGCACGTACCACCTTTTCCAATTATGTAGTTTTTCGATCATTCAGGATTTGGGTGTATTTTTTGGTAAGGCCAGTAAATTGGCAAACAAACGATATGCTCCGGGCACACCTGATGGTAATTGCCTAAAAAAGGAAAGCCCAGTATATACATAATTACCATTGCCATATTTAGCGATGAGCAAGCCACCATCTTTAGGCTTTTCATTGAGATCATTGGACGACAATATAGCTTCATATTGATCCTTATTCCATTCAGCCGGATAATAAAGTCCTCTTTCCTGCACCCAACCGTTAAAATCATGGTTAGTGATTTTATTTGGAAGGTTAAGTGATACATGTTCAGGTTTTAAAAAACGCATTTCTGCAGTTTCTTCTGATACACGATCTCTACCTGGCTTGAGTGGAAATGGTCCAATGTCCTGAGTCACCATTCTGAAATTAGTATTGTATTGGACGATGAGGTTGCCTCCCTGTTGTACATATTCCATCAGTGCGGGCTGTGCATATCTCAGTCGATCTACCGTATTGTAAGCTCTGATCCCCATGACCACAGCATCGAATTTTGACAAATGTTCTTTAGTAATTTCTTGATCTGGTAATACTGTCACCTGATACCCTATTTGCTCCAGACATTTAGCGATTTCATCTCCGGCTCCATTGATATAGGCTATTTTATCTATGCCTCTTTTAATATCAAGCTTGAGTACATGAGCGGCATTGGGTCTTTGGACCATTTGATAAGGGATATGATCATAGTTGATCACGATGAGCTCTTTATCATACGATTTATCACCTACTTTGATCTTAGCTTTGATCTGGCCTTCACTAGCTTCTTTTGAAGGATATAATAAAAAAGAATAGGATTGTTCAGCGCCCTTTGATTTGATAGCAACTGGCTGAGCTGACGGCTCAGAGCGCCAACCAGCAGGTAAATCTAAACTTGCTGCACCACTCAGATTATCCACACCAGATTTGATCAGGACATTTACTTTTTTAGGACCATCGTCTGCAAAAGCATAGACTTTACTATCCAGATTGACGAAGGCAGGTGTAGTAATTTCAAAGGGTCGATAAAGCTCACCTTTTGCCGGATCCACCCATTTATATGTGATATCTTTTTCTAGTATTAATCGTGTCCCATCAACAGCGATTTCAACTAAAACTTTGTTTGGCCTGGGAGTGAGAGGCAGCCCTCTTAAGATTTGATTCGAAACGGTATACATACCTTCTTCAGAAGACTCAGAAAGCCAATAATGACCAGTATTAGGTACATCTAAAGGGACGGTAACCGATTTAGAGTATTTCCATCCTTTATTGGGTTGTAAAATTACTTCTCCTGTAGTATCAGCACCTTGGATGGGTTGAAATTTTATAGACTTCAAGATGATATTGGCCTTACTGCGGTTGATAAATTCTGTATTGAGAGTGGTTTTCTCTCCAGGTGCTACTGCGTGTACTGTACTTAAAGCTTCGATAAAAAGTCCGGCGCATTGTTCGATCAAAGACTTCAATTCCTCTGATTTTATTTTTTTCCAATGTCCATCGGGCAGGGCCTGTATCATTTTATAGACTTTATTCAATTTGGGTATCGATGCTGATGGATTGTCGTATTGAAATTGTTTGTCGATCTCATTTATTATGGGGATGAGCGAAGCGCCACCCTGTACTCTATTCCAGGTGATGTCAATACCTGCAAAAGGGTTATCCTGCGTGATTGCATTGTCACCTTTGATGACATCGAGATACTCCAGTGAACTCCCTCTATTTCCGGCAGCGCCCATGCCTTGACAACGGTGCATACTTCTACTTTCACTGGCTATTTCACCATTTGATTTACCGAGCCACGGATAATATACACCAGCATCTACAGTCACCATCTTGGATTTATCCATTTTATTAAAAGCTTCTTCACTACCAAAGAACCACCAGAAGGTATTAAAGAATAATCTTTTAGCCTGCCAGGGCTCTACATAATTTAGCTGATCGGGGAACGCGTCTTTTTTGTTAGTTAGTTCAAATGCCTCTGAGGATAGGATTGCGGACGAGGTATGATGCCCGTGCGTATCACTATTCGGATCATTATTGAATCGATTAATGATGATATCGGGTTTGTAATTGCGGATATGCCATACGATATCACTGAGGACCTCTTGTCTGTTCCAGGTTTTCATCGTTTCAGTAGGAGTCTTGGAATAGCCAAAGTCATTGGCTCGGGTGAAGAGTTGTTTGCCTCCATCCACATTGCGAGCCTGGAGAAGTTCATTGGTACGAATGACGCCGAGCAGTTCTTCTATTTCAGAACCAATCAGATTTTGACCACCGTCTCCTCTTGTCATGGATAGATAATAGACATTGGCTTTGTATTGATTGGCCAATAAGGAGATCATCCTGGTATTCTCATCGTCGGGATGTGCTGCTACATAAAATGCTGTGGCAAGTACATTGAGTTTTTTAATGCCTTGGTGGATATCAGCAGAAGTGACTCGCTTAGGAGCTTGTGCCTGTAAAACACTTATCCCTACAGTCAGCAATGCAGATAATATGAATTTGTTCATTGAAGGAAATTCTTGGATTCAATAAGAGCTTCAAAAGTAATACAAATATGCACCTCTAAGGCTTTTGACTTATCTTAAAGAATTTAACAAATTGAATAGGCGCTGGTTGTAGTGTTGCTGGTTCCGAAGATTTTGTAGATTGCAATTCATATTTTTTAAATTTAAAATCGCTTTATGTCTAGTGACTCTTCAAAAACAGATTTCGGCGCTTTACTATCTAAAGTCAACCTCTATAAAAATGTATTGAACAACACCAAAGAATATCGAACAAAATGGCCTGATTTATTAAAACCTAAGATACAAAAAATATTGCACGACTTTCTGGATCAATCTGGTTTAAAAGGTGAAGTCAAAGTCCAAGACAAAATAGATAACCTGGAGTCTATCATCCTGGATCTTGGTAAAAGCAGCAGTGGTATCAGTGAACATATGGAAGACACAGATGTCAAACGGACGATGATCAAATCCAACGGAGCATTGATCTACCAACAACTATTTAATGGTAAGGTGATGGTCATGGTGTCCAATCCATTCATTGAAGGATATGGCGAACCCAAAGCACCCATTACGTTAGAAATCTTGAGACCAGAAGAAATCAAACCCGAATTCATCATCAAGCATATAGATATCTTTATCAAAAACATCATGGAGTGGGAAGATTACGACGATGATCATCCTTCCAAGATGCCTATAGGTTTTCAACCCATTGGAGCAGTGGATCACGACGATTAAGAGATCATCTTGACAACTTGTCAATAAGTAGTTACCTTTGACATTCTTATCAAGGACTTTTTATGAAAACAATGACGGTAGGGGAGTTTAAAACACATTTTTCGGAGGTGGTGGACTTAATATTAAAAGGCGAAGAAGTGGAAGTCACCTATGGAAGAAAAAAAGAAGTGATAGCTACTTTAGTTCCTAAGAAGATTATTGAAAAAAAAGCAGATCGACAGTTTGGGAAATGGAAAAACTTGGA
>JAYSTG010000145.1:0-1964 GCA_043719965.1 Saprospiraceae bacterium
ATATTGTCCATCGCCAAAGAAATTCAAATTCCAACTGCAACCGTTGATAAAGATTTCATCATCGGTCACTTTTTAAATGTACTCTATTCATATCCCTGGGCGCAAGATACCTTTTTATTTAAGGGAGGTACTTGTCTCAGAAAATGTTACTTTGAAAATTATCGATACTCTGAAGATATTGACATCACTATCATAGAATCGGAGAGTATGGTGCCGAAAGATTGGTTAAAGCAATTATGCACCGATGTTACTGACAAGGCAGATATACCATTGCACGTACTCAAACAATCGGATGTATATCATGAAAACAAGCTAGTGGGTAATGATATCGAGATATGTTATTGGGGTGTTGATCATAATCCATCCGATACACCCGTATTCAGAAGCACTTGTCACACAAAAATATTGATGGAGTTAAGGAAATATGAATTGATATTACTTCCTACAAACACCAGAAAAATATTGCACCAATATTCAGATTCCAATATAATAAAAACGAAGATCCCTTGTTACTCAATAGAAGAGATTCTAGCTGAAAAATTCAGAGCTTTGATACAGAGAAAAAGAGGTGAAGCAAGAGATTATTTTGACATATGGTATATAAAAAACAATATTGATATCATTAATTGGGAGGTTGTGCACAAGACTTTTATCGAGAAATGCCGATATAAAAATATTTTATTTGACCACACAGATCAGTTTTTTCTACCTGAAAGAATCAGGCAAGTGAAAATCACCTGGGATAAAAGACTAAGACATCAACTGCCTTACCAAGCTGATCTATCAGAGATACTCTCAGATTTAAAAATATTTATTCCTCAGATTTTCTGAGTTCTCAACAAATAATAAAACTATAAATTTTTAAGTCGAAATGAGCATTTTGACCATTCCACCTCTTGGATTTATAGTAAATTGAATCACGAAATACTTAAATGATCATCACCGCCACCCATATCAACTACTACCACCTTTGTCGCCGAAAGCTCTGGTTATTCTCCAATCAGATTCAAATGGAGCACACCTCCTCCATCGTCGCCGAAGGCAATCTCATCGGTGCCACCACTTACGACCGCCGCCACCCCCTATACGAACAAGTAGAACTAGATGGCATCAAAATAGACTACTACGATCGCAAAACTCAAACTATACACGAGACCAAAAAAAGCGATAAAGTGGAGCATGCTCATATCGCCCAAGTCAAGTACTATCTCTATCGGATGGAGCAGCAAGGCATACCCGTAAAGCGGGGAGTGATTGAGTACCCGACACTGCGTAAGACAGAGGAGGTGATGCTTACAGATCTGGATCGAAGCGAGATCCCAAAATGGGAAAAAGATATCGATGCGATCATCAGTAGTCCGGTATGTCCGGCTTTGGTAAAAAAAGGGATTTGTAAATCATGCTCTTATTATGAGTTTTGTTATACGGAGGAGTAAATGGTTAGGTAATGAAATGGCGTGAACTGAATTGAACCGGATTCACGCCAATTTTGCCCTTTACAGAAAAATCAAATCGTCCGCTCGATTCAATTCTCAAATTACTAATGATACTGCTAAATGAACTTGTAGGTCTATATATTAATATGTACTGAACTACATCTGGTATAGGCTGTGGCACATTATAATATCTGAGATATTCTTCGGCTAGGTCACGAATAGTCCCACTTTTGAAGTTAAGGTCAGTCAACTCCCAATTTTTAAGCGCATAGGTACTACTCCTACCTATATAGCACAATTTTGTCCCCATAAAACTATTACAATAGGTTCGCAAGACACTTATTTCTTGAAAAGAAGTCGGAGCAATTTTTTGCAGTTCATTCATAATCTCAGTGATATGCATAGGTCTTAGTTTGGCTTCTAAAATCTCAACTATAAAATCGATTTTCTTGATAAAGCCTTTCAATACTATTTTGTCATTGATCAAGGGGAGGCGACACTCCTTTTCTATAATTTGGACAAGGATAT
>JAYSTG010000146.1:0-1964 GCA_043719965.1 Saprospiraceae bacterium
GATAGCGAATTTAAATCGACAACTAATACTCTTTCTTTTGAACCGTTTGCACGGTATTATTTTTTAAAGAAATTCTATACTCAAGCCATTTTTAAAGCAGGCATGACTGGTAGCTATAGCTCAAGTTACAAAAAATTCAAGGGCTGGTCACTCGCGGCTGGATATGCATATATGTTAAATGAGCATGTTGCAGTAGAGCCTCAAATTGGATACAGTATAGACTACATGGGAAATTCTCTAAATAGATCAAATATGCAAGATGTCTTCTTTAAAATAGGCATACAAGTATACCTGGGAAGGTAACCCATTTTGAAGTACAAGTATTTCATTAACTTTGTTTTGTTAAACTAAAAAATCCTATGAAAAAAAGTATTTTGATGTCTCTTGGTTTTCTAATCATTAGCGCGATGTCTTACGGACAAGTAGAGGTGGCAGTTGGTTTAAAAGGCGGATTGAATTTATCCAAACTTGATATAAGCCAGGGTGCATCAAACATTGAAAATAAGACAGGCTACCATGCTGGAGTTTTTACTCTTTTCAAGCTAACAAAGATTGGCATTCAACCTGAAATCATATTTTCTAAACAAGGGGCTAACTTTATGGTAAACACCACCAGTGTTGAAGCCAATTTCGATTATATTAATGTCCCAATTTTGTTAAAACTATACTTAGCTGCTGGCTTAAATTTACAGCTCGGACCGCAGTTTGGCTTTTTGACAACCTCAGAATTGATTTCTACAACCTCTGGTGTTAAGTCAACACAGGATGTAAAGACATATTTTGACAAGAATTATGATATGGCAGTTGCTGCTGGTATTGGTTGGGATTTGCCTTTTGGGGTTACACTGGATGCTCGTTACAATTTTGCATTGACAGATGTGGAATATAAACCAACCACTTCGTCTTCTCCCGTTTACTTTAAAAATCAGGTTATTCAAGTTTCAATAGGTTACAAATTATTCAAGTTAGGAAAATAGACTTGCAACGCACTCAAAGAATTGGCCACCGTCAGGTGGCTTTTTTATTTCCAATCGCTCGTGCTAATTTCGTGGCCTGATGTTACACGACTATCAATCTACGCTGGATTATCTTTACAAAAACCTGCCTATGTTTCAACGGGTAGGTGCTGCTGCCTACAAAGCAGATTTGAAAAATACGATAGCTCTCTGCAAGGCCATCGGTAATCCTGAACGAAAATTCAAATCGATTCACGTTGCTGGAACAAATGGAAAGGGCAGCTCATCGCATTTGATAGCTGCTATTTTGCAAAGTGCTGGTTATAAAACAGGTCTTTATACATCACCGCATCTAAAAGAATTCACAGAGCGTATTAAAATTAATGGAGTTGAAATTGATCATGAATACATAATTGGTTTTGTAGACCACATAAAACCTAAAATAGAAGAAATACAACCTTCTTTTTTTGAAATAACAGTGGCAATGGCATTTGATTATTTTGCTCTTCACCAGGTTGATTTTGCAGTGATTGAAACAGGTCTGGGTGGAAGATTAGATTCAACCAATGTGATCTTACCGATTGTTTCTCTAATCACAAACATTGGTTACGATCATATGGATCTGCTGGGTAATACATTGTCTGAGATAGCCAGCGAGAAGGCGGGCATTATAAAATCCACTACTCCTGCCGTGATAAGTGAGCGGCAATCAGAAGTTGAATCTGTTTTTAAAACGAAAGCTTCAGAAGTTAAGGCACCCCTTGTATTTGCTGACGAACAGTTTCGCATACAAAAAAGAGAAGAGACAGATAATGCTACTCTTACTTTCGATGTTTATGAGCAAGAAAATCTTATTTTCTCGAACCTCCAGCCGGGTTTGAAAGGTTACTATCAGCGTAAAAATATTCCTGGTGTGCTTATGACAATTAAAACACTTCAGGCGCAAGGATATAAAATTTCAAAAAATAATATTCAAGATGGAATTGAGAACGTAATCCATCTAACTGG
>JAYSTG010000147.1:0-1963 GCA_043719965.1 Saprospiraceae bacterium
AATCAATGCCAAAATCACGGTGCATGCTTTCGATACTATGAATCACAGCATGATGTTCGATCGAAGTAGATATGATCCTGCGAATACCCAGGTCACGCACAGCACACTTTATCGCAGTGTTATTAGCTTCTGTACCCCCAGCTGTAAAAAAGATCTCACCAATAGAGGCATTCAAATTTTTTGCTATTTTTTTTCGTGCTTCTTCTATTTTGGAACGAGCTGATCGGCCTTCCATATGAATAGACGAAGGATTGCCGGAGTATAAACTTAAAGCATCTTGCATGACTTGAATGACCTCTGGTGTCAGCGGGGTGGAAGCGGCATTATCCAGGTAGATCCTTTTCATTTGAGGTCTTTTTGTATGGCCTTGATATCCGATATCAATTTATTGGCTAAGTGATCAGCTACTACTTTACTGTTGCTTTCTGCATAGATACGGATGATTGGTTCAGTATTGGATTGTCTGAGATGCACCCATTCATTGTCAAGATCTATTCGTAGTCCGTCTTCACTGTTCAGCTCGTGTTTACTGTATTGCTCCTTGAGTTTTTTGAATATAAGATCTATGTTTTTTTTATCCGTTAGTTCGATCTTGTTTTTCGAAATTTCATAATTAGGATATTTATCGCGCAACAAGCTTACAGGTTTGCCATATACTGCAAGCTGAGTAAGGAACAATGCAATGCCCACCATCGCGTCTCGTCCATAATGTAGTTTGGGATAGATGATACCACCATTTCCTTCTCCACCGATTACTGCCTTCACAGCTTTCATTTTAGTCACTACGTTGACTTCTCCTACGGCTGATGCAAAATATGCCCCCCCATTTGATACTGTAACATCTCGCAGAGCTTGAGTAGATGACAGATTGGATACAGTATTTCCCTTCTGCTTGGAGGTAATGTAGTCTGCAACAGCAACCAGAGTATATTCTTCACCAAAAGGTTCACCATTTTCACATATAAAAGCTAGTCGATCTACATCGGGGTCCACTACTATCCCGAGGTGTGCCTTATTTTTTAATACTGCCGCAGCCAGGCCGGTGAGGTGATCGGGCAAGGGTTCGGGATTATGTGCAAAAGTGCCATTGATCTCTCCATTGATAAGGATACATTCACAGCCGAGTTTTTGCAGTAAAAGTGGTATAGCCAAGGCGCCAGTGCTATTAATGACATCGACCACAATTTTGAAGTTTTTTTTCTTGATGAGGTCTACATCCACCAGTTTTAATTTGAGTATGGATGCAATATGTTTAGCAATCGTATTTTTTAAGGGCTCTATTTTGCCTAGCTTATCAAACGGAGCATAGTGAATCGGCGATTCTGCCAAGTTTAATAGTTCATTGCCCGTAGCGGAATCAATAAATTCACCGGCTTCATTCATAAATTTTAGAGCATTCCATTCCATAGGATTATGACTTGCGGTCACCATGATACCGCCTTGTGCTTTTTCTTTTACAATAGCCATTTCGAGTGAAGGAGTCGTAGTCAGTCCTGCGTCCAAGACATTGATACCCATTGATTCCAGTGTACTTTGAACCAACTGCTGAACCATAGGGCCTGAATTTCTTCCATCGCGGCCAACTATAATCCGAGGCGTATCTGTCGGAGTTGTTGATTTTTTTTGAGTCATTAATGCAAATGCTGCTGTAAAACTTACAATATCATTTGGAGTAAGATTTTCACCGGCTACACCTCCGATGGTGCCTCGAATTCCGGAAATCGATTTGATTAAAGTCAATGGATTTGGTTTTTATTGGACAAAATTAGCTTATTATAAAATATCATGTCTAGATAAGGATGTTTTTAATTTCAATCAATATATTAACATATGAGACAAACCATGTTATGTATTGTATTAAAAATAAATTAGTCGCATGGGTTTTTCTAAGTAATAATAATCGATAGGAGGAATTATCTTTGGGCTTCTTGAATAGTATTAAAGATAAATGGAAGGTATCAGC
>JAYSTG010000148.1:0-5006 GCA_043719965.1 Saprospiraceae bacterium
TACCTGAAGGGACTGATAAGGAAAGTGCCCGTAAAAGTTTTAGGACTCAATTTCTTGATTCTGTGTCTGATAATACAGTTTTTAGTATACCTGGCATCAAAAAATACTCCTATGAGGAATTGAAGCGTCAACAATTGGCTTTGGGATTAGATCTCAAAGGTGGTATGCAGACCACACTCAATGTGGACCTCAAGGATTTTTTGATGCGCTTATCCAAAGACAGCAAGGATCCTGATTTCTTATTAGCCCTGGATAATGCAGAAAAAGCAATGCTACGTGACAATAAGAATTATATCACCTTGTTCGGTCAAGAATATGCAAAATTGGCAAAAGGTAAAAATTTAGCAACGATATTCCAACGTGACCCAGGGTTAAAAAACCAGATCAACCTGGAAACTTCGGATGCTGCTGTACTCAGTATATTACGCACCAAGGCTAATGAAACTGTCAAATTGACATTTGATCGATTAAAAAATCGAATTGATAAATTTGGAGTCATTCAGCCTAATGTCACTTTGGATGCAGCCCGCGATCAAATTTCTGTAGAGCTTCCTGGTATAGAAAACCCTGAGCGTGCTAGAAGATTGTTACAGACTACAGCAAAACTTGAATTTTGGGATGTATATCGTGCCGGAGACCCTGGTACGACATCTCCTAGTATTTTGAATACCATCGTCGATGCTGATAGAGTATTGAGGAGGACTATGGGTGGCGATACTGTAGTCATTGACTCCATTACCAGATATGATACTATTCCTATTCCAGCTCAAATTGATACTGCCGGAAATACTATCGTAAAGGATTCATTTCGAATAGATTCCAGTCGACAGCCTGCGGACCCTTTTGCAAATAGTGGCCCATTATTAAAAGTATTCACCCCAAATTTTGTAAATCAAGACCGCACCAATTTTACCTTTTCACCTTCGGTAATGGGTGTGGCTGAAGGGAATAAAAGGAAATTGATACAAAATATGCTCAATGCCCCAGAGGTCAAGGCTTTGTTTCCTAAAGAATTGGAGTTTTTATGGGCCTCTAAACCGGTAAACCTGACTAGCACCGATGAGGGTGAAAAAGGAAATATGTATTTCCTCCATGCCATTCGAAAGAAAAAAGGATCAGATGTAGCTCCTATAGAAGGTGACCGTATAATAGATGCCCAGCCATCAAGTGATAGGAATGGTCAGCCATCGGTTACTCTTAAAATGGACAATGCAGGTTCTAAAGTCTGGGCAGATATCACCACTAAAGCAGCTCAAGACAATAATAGAGAAATTGCTATCACTTTGGACGATGAAGTGGTTTCTTGTCCTGGCGTAAATGGCCCTATAACGGGCGGTGATACTGAGATTTCAGGTAGTTTTACTGTATCTGAAGCAACGGACCTTGCCAATATTCTTCAAGTGGGTAAATTGCCTGCAAAAACTAAAATCATTCAGGAATCTTTAATAGGACCCTCCCTGGGCCAAGAAAATATCCGACGGAGCTTGTGGGCTATGGGATTGGGATTTTTAACGGTCTTATTATTCATGATATTTTATTATGGTACAGGTGGGGTAGTATCAATCCTGGCACTCCTGGCTAATATCTTATTTACGGTTGGAGCAATGGCATCCTTGGGTACGGTGCTTACATTACCCGGTATTGCAGGTATTGTTTTGACAGTGGGTATGGCGGTGGATGCCAACGTAATTATATATGAGCGGATACGAGAAGAGTTGAGAACAGGCAAATCCATTCAATCCTCTGTCTTCGAAGGCTTTAAAATGTCTTTGGCTGCTATTTTAGATTCTAACATCACTACTTTGTTGATGGGTGTGATATTGATTTATTTTGGTTTAGGACCTATCAAAGGATTTGGTACAGTATTGATCATCGGTATCATATTTACTGTATTTACTGCGTTGTTATTGTCGCGCCTAATGATTGATTACTGGATGTCAAAAGGAAAAGAGATCAATTTCTGGACACCTACGACCAAAAATCTTTTTACCAATTTTAATTTTGACTGGATAGGAATGCGTAAGAAAGCATATATGTTTTCTGGGGCAATCCTACTGGCCGGGATAATTTCGATGTTCACTCGTGGATTTGATTTTGGTGTAGACTTTAAAGGAGGATATTCGTACAATATTAACTTAGGAGCGAATAAAGTTTCTGTAGAACAATTGCGAAATGCGTTGACTACCACACTTGGAGGCAACCCTGTGATCAAATCCGTGGATGTCACCAATACATACAATGTGACTACCAGTTACCTGATTGACGATCAGGGAGCAGATGCCCCAGATCGTGTAATGGCTAAAATTCATGAAGGCATAAAAACGCTGCCCGGTGCTGAGCAGTTGACTTTGGAAGAAATCAAAAACCCGGAAAATAAGGGGATACATTTAACTAGTTTTACGAAAATTGGATCTACGGTAGCTGATGACATCCGCAATAGCGCCGGTTGGTCTACCATTCTGGGCTTAATCGTGATCGGGTTATATATACTGTTTCGATTCAATAAATGGCAATACAGTGCAGGAGCTGTAATTTCTTTGGCACACGATGTATTGATCACATTGAGTGTATTTTCAATATGTTATGGTTGGTTCCCGATTTCATTGGAGATTGATCAGGCCTTTATTGCAGCGATCCTCACATTGATAGGGTACTCCATCAATGACACGGTTATCATTTTCGATCGGATTCGAGAGTATCAAAGCCACTATACTACACTTTCAAGAAAAGATTTGATCAATAAGGCGATTAACAGCACGCTTACCCGTACGGTGATTACCTCCTTGACCGTGTTTTTTACTATCTTTATTTTATTGTTATTCGGTGGTAGTTCGATCAAAGGATTTGCATTTGCAATGACAATTGGGGTAATTACTGGTTCTTATTCCACGATATTCATTGCAGCTCCGATTTTAATTGATTTTGACAAAAAAGACAATAATCCGTCTATAGGTCACAGTAAAGTAGGAACTAAAAGTTCATCATTAAATCCTAAGGCTATAGCTTCCAAAGGTTAAAAAGTATTAAAAGTCACCTGACACAAAGGGTCTGCTTGATTTATAAGCTGACCCTTTGTATTTTTATTATCCCGTACCTTGCAGCAGTTTCTAATGGTGGCGAATAATCTATATAAATTCATGGTCGTGCTTAGCTGCTTGGCCATTGGTATACAATGCACGGTGGTACAAAAAGCAAAAACCGGTGATGATGCTTTTGATCGAAAACAATATTTTATTGCAGCCAGCTTATATGAGAAAGAGTTTGAAGCCAATACTAATCCTTCTATAAAAGCCAAAAGAGCTTTTGGGGCCGCCATATCCTATCAAAAAACCAATGAAACAGCGCAATCATTGCCCTGGTTTAAACAAGCAATAGATCTGGATTATGGAGATGTAGCGTGGAAAGAATACGGCTTGGCTCTTATTCAACTTGGTGATTATGATGAAGCAATCAGAACATACGAAACAGTGATAAATAGAAAAGGCAATTCTGAAGAATTTAGACTTTTGCTATCTACTGCCAAGCAAGCAAAAATGTTGGCGCTTGAAAAACTTAATTTTTATACGGTATCACCGCTGTTGTTCAATACAGCAGCATCTGAATATGGACCCACGATTGACCCTAAAGGCAATCTAATATTTACTTCAGATCGACCCTCCGGTAATGGGGATGAAATTTATAAATGGACTGGAAGAAAATATGCTGATTTATATAGCAGTCAAGGTGACGAAGTCAATGTCATGCTATATGATTCTGAAATCAATACTACCGCTAATGAAGGGACTGCTTGCTTTAATCAGACGGGCAACGTGATCTTGTTTACCCGTTGTGGCATGACTACTGCATCTACCGACGCCTATTGCAAGATCATGATTTCCACAAAAAATGAATCCGGTCAATGGAATTCACCCCAACCGCTTTCTTTTCAGAAAGAAAGTATCAACTATATGCACCCTTCATTTGCTGCTCATGATTCGGTAGTCTTTTTTACTTCGGATGATGAAAAAGGAGAGGGAAATTTTGATATATATTATTCGGAATATGTAGATGGGGAATGGCAGACTCCGGAGCGATTAGGCAAAAGAATAAATACAACAAGCAATGAAAAATTTCCCTTCATGTATTATGACACCTTGTATTTTGCTTCGGATAGATTGGGGGGATTGGGAGGATTAGACCTTTATAAATCGTATGTGAATGAATTAGGTGAATGGCAACCACCGATTAATCTTCGAGCCCCAATGAATAGTAGTGAGGATGACTTCGGTATAGCAATAGATCCATTGAGTTCTGGTATCAATTTGAGAGGATATTTTGCAACCTCCCGACTCGGTGGAGCCGGAAAGGATGATATCTATCGATTCGAACGCAGCCAGACTGATGAATCCATTTTGATCGTTAATAATCCGCCAAAAGACAATACCCCAAAGAAAAAAACAATAAAATTTCAAATTTATCTAGCGGTCAGAGTAGTTCAGGCCATACGTTCTAACCTTGAGGACCCCAATAGTCTGATAATTGATAAAAAGCCCTTACCCAATGCACCGATCCTCTTAAAGGAAGGTCTGACGCCAATCCAATTAAAATCCAATGCTAATGGAGCGGTAGTACAAGAGATTAAATATGATGAAGACTATTTTGTTTTAGCAACTTATCCAGGATTACTCAATGCCAGCAAAACGATCAACACACGATTTCAGAGAGACTCCACCAATCCAGTGCAAACCATAAATGTCGAGATCCAGCTCGATAAAGCCTATGCAGGGCAAGAAATTATCATAACAGATATATATTACGATCTGGACAAATGGGCTATTCGTAAAGATGCAGAACCGTCACTGAATCAACTGAGCCAATTACTGAAGGATAATCCTAAAGTGAAAATCCAACTTTCATCTCATACAGATTGCAGGGCTGCTGAAACCTATAATCAAGATTTATCTCAAAAAAGAGCTCAATCTGCTGTCGAGTACCTGATCAAAAATGGCATTCAGAATGAACGATTG
>JAYSTG010000149.1:0-5001 GCA_043719965.1 Saprospiraceae bacterium
ACATGGTATGCCCATGGATTGGAAGGAGTCAGAGTCCGTGCAAGGCTTTATAGAATCTCTTTTGCGTCATTATATTGAAGAATCGGATCAAAAAATAAATCCCCGACTGCACATCGCTAAATACTTCGCACGATATCAAAGTATAAAATCTGGCCAAAAACTTACAGTAGAAGAAATGCAATACCTTATCGACCAGTTGTTTGCCTGTGAAGATGCAGCTTGGGGTGTATTTGGAGGTAAATGTTATACGACTGTGGGTTTGGATGAGGTTCGAAAACGGCTGGGCTAGTTTAGCAAATGACGATTCCCGAATGTCGCATGACGAATGCGGCTTTGCAGCGGAGGATGGAAAAGCGAATCTGCGAAGAATATAAAATAAGCGCACGGCGGAGAGAAACGCAACGAATACACAGCGAATGCGATGAAATTATCATTTGATTCACTCGTCAATTGTCATTCGTCATTCCTCATTTGACATTCCCCCCATCCATTCCTCCAAAAATCCGTCGGCCCATGATGAGACTCAAGATCAGTATCACAATCGACACGTATCCTACCCAATCATAACCCACTAGTTTTCCATTTGCACTTTTTACGACGAGAATGCCTGATAAAAAGGATGCCCCAGAGGTGCCTAGCTGTTGTACGCTGCTGTTAAAGCTCATAAAACTACCGCGCTGAGCAGGAGCAGGGATATTGCTGAGCATTGCTTGCGCAGTGACTGCTCGACCGGTGGCTACTGCGAACCATATTCCAAAAAAAACCAAGACAACGGGGAACGATACATCGTGAAGGTTGGTAATCACAGCCACCATGATGACACATGCGATGACAGAATAGGTAAAAATCAAAAGCTTACCTCGCTGATCAGAGATCCGACCTAATACAAAAGAAGCGACAAAAGCGGCCAAGCCACCTACCAGATAGACTGTTGGGGTAAGGGATTTTGAAAAACCCAAATTAAACTCCAGAAATGGATTGACGAAGGGTATGATTAAAAAATGGCCCATCATGATCAGCCCTGAAAAAACCAACGCAGCGACCTGGCGCCGGCTTCGAATCACCTCTTGAATAATCTTTAATTTTGAAGTGGAATTGTCCGGGTCTACATGATCTTTCATTTCAGGGATATACCGATGGAGTAGCGGCAATAGCCCTAGACCCAAGATACCCACCAATACAAACGGGGCATGCCAACTAAATGCATTGGCCAGATACAATGCAAATGGCACTCCGAGGATCGAAGCAATAGCAAATGAACTCATGACAGCCCCCATAGCTGCACCTCTACGCTCATAGCCAAAGACATCAGAGATAATAGCCAATACTTGTGATCCGATCAGTCCACCAAACAGGCCCGCTACGATCCGTGCCGTCATCAGCAACTCATAACTAGGCGCTAATCCACAAGCAATCGTACCAACCAAAAAACCAACAAAGGCATAGATTAAAAACTTTTTACGGTCGTATTGATCTACAAAAAATGCCGCCACGAATCCCGAGCCCGCGGCAGTCAGAGTATAGGAGCCTACCAATAAGCTAAATTGTGCAGGACTGATATCATAATAAGGCATGAGATAATTGCCTAGTGGCATCATGATCATAAAATCCAGAATATGTGTAAAATTGATCGCAGCCAAAAGGAAGATCACCAGGCGTTCATGGGGTTGCATGGGACAAAGATCTGCTTATTTTGACCAGCTTTGATATGCCGCAGGGGGCCACCAACGTTATTAATATGTAAATGATTTGTTCCGCCCGCCTATACTGCTCTAGGGACTGATGCTAGACGGATTTTACGCTTGTGCCATAGCATATATAGTCTCCAGATCATCAAGGCAATGGTGAGCACTATTAAAAAAGTATAAGCACTCATTGATCCCGTGACATGGGTAGCACTCCCATTGACCCGCGAGACATAGGTCATTAAAAAGATAATCCATACATAAGTGAGATAGCTTGACATCACCAGGTGTATCGGAAAGGTTTTAAAACCCTTGTGATCAATAGTTTTGTTCTTGACCTCTTTTAAGCTAAAAGGCAATAGCACGATCATGCCATACGCCAGTGCTCCTCCGACTAAGCGCATCGGGACCAGATCAAATCCACTCCGCATCACGGCATTGGCTAATAATACCCAATGAATGACATGTATGATCATAAAATTGCATGCCAGTAGATACGTGATCCGAAGTACCTCTCGATCCGGTTTGGTATAATCCTGCAGCGTCGCATAAATAAATAGAAAAGCAAAACACAACAAAGAGACTCGTCCGGAAAGTCGCGCCGCAGACTGAAAAAAAAGAGTGGTACTGTTTTGATTTTCTAAATAAGCCATCAGCAGTACTATGAGCTCTAGTGCTAGCGCTATTGGTAATAATTTAGAAAAGTGTTTCATCTCGCGGAGTGGTGAGGTAGCGATTATTCATAGAACAGATCACAAAAATAATACTCTTGCCCTTGCCCGAAAGATTTTAAAAGTACAGGCCCGACGCCAATGGATTGGTTGGTAACTTTTACTGTTTATCTATTTTCCAATTCAGGTCATCTAGGTTATGTAGTCAAGTAACCCCAGATCGATACTTTTCGCGATTTATCGTGTTTATTAAATGGAAATACTTCCACATAGGGCCCCATTACGGGTATTCGTACGGTATATGTACTTCTATTGTGTGGACTCCCATGCCAGGTCCCGGCACCAGATACATCAACAAAATTTACGCCCTGACTTGCAGGCACATTGGATTCCAAGTTGACATATCTTCTTGAACCTAACGTGCCTGATCCATCGAAGGCAAATATCACTCCAAGATTCACTGGTAGTTCATTGGCTGATTCCTGATTAAACTGGACAAATAGATTCAGGTATCTGTAGCCATCTACTTCATTATAAGGTGGTTGACTGATACCCATATTGGGGCCAATCTCTTTGTCTGTAAAGAATTTTATTACTTTACTGCATGCGAATTGACAATTTTTTTCCATAAGAATGTTGTTTTATACATTGAGGTGTCGTCAAGGAAAAAAATGTCGTACCCAATCATGTTAAATTCTAGAAAGGAATAGTAGAATGAAAGATCAATGAATGTAATCGAGCTTAAGCCATTAATTTCTCCAGTTTGTTTTTCCAGTTCTCCCAATTTGGCATTTCTTTAGCTTGTAGATCAATAAATTTTTGGGTGTGATCACGATGTACGAGGTGGCAGAGTTCATGGATGATGACATATTCGATACACCCTTTTGGTGCTTTTATCAATTCTGGATTAAGAATAATTTTACCTTTTGGAGTACAACTTCCCCAGCGAGTAGGCATTTGCCTCAATACGATTGCACTCGGCTCTACCTTATAATATTTGAATTTGTCTATCAAAGGTTGAGCAATGACCGTGAACATCGATCTTGCATGTTGTAAATACCAATTTTGAACCAATTGTTCTATTCGGGATTTTTCGTATGATGATACTTCTATACATTTGCCTTTAAGCTTTACAGCTTCAGTACTACTGACTATAAATTTTAAACGGTACTGCCGACCCAGGTAAAAATGAGTTTCTCCAGCAATAAACTGTTTTGCAGGGGTTTTGGGATGAAACGACAAAAAGAAACTTTGTTGCTTCATAATCCAAGGTACTTTCAGATAAACTTTCTCTTTGATTTTATCTATTGTTGCACTTAGTGGAGCTTTGATAAAGACTTTCATATCCGGAGTGACCGATATGCCCAGTGATTTTCTATTCGAAAAACTTATTTTAAAATCTATTTTTTTTGATCCAAATTGTAAGTGTGATTTCATTATTTATACCGGAGTTTTGCCACCTCTATACATTTATCTGCCAGAGCATCCATCTCTTGAAAGGACAAATCGATACGATACTTATCCCTGACCTCATCGATTAAATAATCACCTATATCAATTAATAGTTTTCCAGTAATATTTGTTTTGTACTGCCAATCTACTATCGGTCTACCATGATCCAATACTGCCAGTCTAATCAGTTCATCCGTCTCCAAAGCCGTATGGGTAGAAACTTCCTTACGCACCAACTCGTCTTGAATCGTAAGTTCGAGTGCAGTAGTGGCCAAACCGTAAAAAGCTTTAGCTACTTCGTTATGTTCCAACTCAGCTGGTGTATCACTATCCGTACGAGTTAAGACTTGGTTCATAATTTCCTTTACCTTTTGTAAATACTGTGTCTCATCCATTCGTTTTGCTTCATAGTCCGCAATCGTTTCTTTGAGCATCTGGGAAAACTTTTTATAAAACGCAGGGTCTTCGTCCATCTTTTGGGTGATGTGTTTTGCGGTCCTACTTGCGATTTTATCCGCTTTAGCTGCTTTGCCGGTTGTATTTTCTACCTCGTGTTGAAATTTGTCTTTGTCAAAAATATTTACCAATTCGGTTATCGTTTCTACTTTTTCCGCTGTGATGTGGGTATCAATCAGCTTCTGAATCTGGCCCTCATACTGTTTATAATCTACCGTATCGCTGTATCGTTCTACCACAGCGAGACGAAGTTTGAGAAACATCGTCAAATCAGTCTTATACTGATCTATCGTTTTTTCATTCACTATTTTGTATAGCCGGGTCGAGGAAAGTGCTAGTTTTAATCCCTTGGCAAAGGCGGCTAATTTTTCATAAAACAATACTCGGATAGCAATGTCTTTTAATACTAATTGATAGGCTTCTGCGTCGCGTTTATTGGCCACTGTTTTAAAGATATCCCACAATTCTGAATGTTTTTGCGGCAATTTTTTAATTTCTTCCTCGATATTAATTAATGTACCCTCTAAATCGACAATATCAAAATCTTCAAAGGCCGAATACATTTCCAGTGCGGTATCCAGATTTTCTATCACCCCATAATAATCAATGATATAACCAAAATCTTTATCCGGGTATATCCGATTGACCCTGGCGATAGCTTGCAGCAGTTTATGACCTTGCAAGTTTCTGGTGAGATACAAGACCGTATTCCTAGGCTCATCAAATCCGGTAAGTAA
>JAYSTG010000150.1:0-4995 GCA_043719965.1 Saprospiraceae bacterium
CGGGCGCGGCATGCCGGTGGATACCCATCCGGGCGAGAAGGTTTCCGGCGTCGAAGTTATCCTGACCCGTCTACATGCTGGGGGTAAGTTCTCCAGCAAGAACTACAAATTCGCGGGCGGTCTGCATGGGGTAGGGGTATCGGTCGTCTAACCAAGTTCGTACCTCTGACTCTACTGCTTTTAGGATGGATTGAAGTTCTTTTTCTCTTTCCATCTTTTGTTGTTTTTGGAACCTAAAGTTACTAAAATCCTGCAATCTGTTATCCACACGTCATTTTCTTTTATTATAATTCATATAATATCCTTTTATCTTTGTAGAAAAGCAAGGATATGCCAACAGAAAGAATATTTAAATCAAAACGAGAAGATAAATGTCTCTTGCTACAAGAAGTTTCAGCGCATTTAGCAGTTGGCAACAGCAATTATAGTATATTGAACAAATATTAATTTCAAACATTTTTTGAGTAAAATGTACAAATTTTAAAATAGGATATTATGTATACGACATATCATTTGACATCAGCACAAGAGGTAAGCACCGATATTTTAGATGCGATCAAAGCTACCTTCAAATCTAAGCCCATCACTATTATTGTGGAAGAGGACGACAGCGATTTCGAACTTAGATCAGATATGAAAGCCGTTTTGGATGAACGATCGCAGGAAGATGAAAGCACTTTTCTGACTACTGAAGAGTCCATCAACCAACTCAATAAAAAGCATGGCTTATAAAGCCATCGTTTCGCCCCGTGCTCAAAAAGAAATTGAAAACGCCATAGATTACTATGCTTTGTATAGCACCAAGGCACCTATAAATTTTATTACAGCACTTAATGAGGCTTATACCACATTAGAAACTAATCCTTTCTTTAGAGTACTCTATAAAAATGTTCGTGCGATAAAAATTAAAGGGTTTCCACACTCCTTGTATTATAATATCAACGAAGATAAACAAATAATTAGGGTACTTGCTTGTTTTCACTATAAACGAAACCCTAATAAAAGGCCAAGATATTAAAGCATTGTTACCGATCCATTTGAATGAAAGTTAAACAGATAGCAAAAAATAAAAACACTTACCTCTAATTTCGCTCATTTACACTTTTTCTCCTTACTCGCCTTAATCTTATCCACCTTGCCATCAACTCCCCGGGACACTCATTTCTGAAAAAAGGTATTTGATAATCAAACTTATATCAAGAATCATTTCAAGTTCAGAAAATAGCAAACATGGTATATTTAATTAAACTGCTTCAACACTGCTTTCAATTGTGGGTCAGTCTCTTTCTCTCGTATTTCTTGCAACCAGGACTTTATATTTTTTACCTGCTCTTCTAATTTTGCTCGACTATCATTTTCTTTAGCATTGAGGGCATGGTTTAGTAAAGTTTCTTTGAGTTCGAATAGGCCCCTTACATAATAAAACTTAGCATTTTTATCAAGATCCTTGATGATAGCTTGTTTAAATAAAAACCCTGCTTTATTAAAAACTACTTCAGGCTTTTGGCCATTAATCATAGCAATATATTTATCCAAAAGATTGACAGCAAGTGTGGGATCAGATTCTAGTTTATTTTCAAAATAATCCTGACTAGATGGATCATTCTGATCAGCTATAATCTCTGCCACCGCTTCCTGGATAAGGTTATTTTTCTCTGCCTCCAGTGATTTAGCGATTATTTTTGCTTTGGCCGGATCGATTTTAGTCAAGGCTTTCATCGCTTCACTGATGACAACATAAGCGCTATCACTTTTAATGATCTGTTCATAATCTATATTGCGCTCAGATTTTTCACTAAGGATATGGATAGCCGAAGCTCGTACTTGAGAGTGAGGATCTTTTAAAGCTATCATTTTTAAGTTTTCCAGGTCTGCCTTAGATAATGCAGGAGTATAATCCATCGCTCTTAAACGAATATACCAGTAAGGGTCTTTGATGGCCTCTCGCCAAATGACATCATAGGATTTATCTTCTGTCAATGCTGACATCGCATTGAGTTTTAATTGCAGATTATTGCATTTTCTCCATTGGTATTGGTATTCATCGACGGTCAGTTCGGGTTCATTCCATTCGGCGAGTAAGGTCCGATCAGGATCTATAACGACCAGGTGAGGCCGAGCAAATAGAATGAAATCGAACATTTGTTCACGCTCTTTCATCCAAATTCTTTTTCGTTCGATGGTACCATTAGCAAGATGAATATCAATATCTAATGGGAGAATAAACGGATTGGGAAAGGATTTGGATTGCGTCTGTTTAATATCTAGCACCATCTGTTTACTAGTCGCATCATAATTATGCGAATAAGTCAATTGTGGATGGCCATCATCGAGATACCATTGATCAAAAAACCAATTGAGGTCCTGCCCTGTAGTTTCTTCGAAAGCCAATCTTAGATCATGTACCTCGACGGATTTGTAAGCATGCCGTACTAAATACAGCTGTAGTGCACTATAGAATGCATCATCGCCTAAATAATGTCGTAACATGTGTAATACCAAGCCTCCTTTGTTATAACTATGAGCATCGAACATGTTTTCTTTATCCGTATAGTGAAAATCAATAAGATTATGGGGCTGGCCAAAGGAGACGGAGGAAAGGTACCCCATGAGTTCTTCTTCCCGATGACGATCGGCCTCATACTTACCATACTTATATTCTGACCATAAGTATTCTGAGTAATTGGCAAATCCTTCGTTCAAGGTGAGATTGGACCAGCTTTCACAGGTCACATAATCACCAAACCAGTGATGAAACATTTCATGGGCTACAATATTATCATTGGGGTCATCGATCAATTCACGATGTGTCTTTTGTATAAAATCTCCAAAGACCACTGCAGTCGTGTTTTCCATGGCGCCACTGACATATTTTTTGACTATGATTTGACTGAATTTTTTCCAGGGATATTTTATTCCTAATTTATTGCTAAAAAAAGTCAACATCTCCGGCGTATGATTATAGATTTCTTTTGCATAGGGGCCGTAAGGCTTTTCTACATAATATTCCAGAGGTATGCCTTGCCAGGTGTCCGTCGCTTTGGCAAATGAACCTGCGGCAATCATCACCAGGTAAGGTGCAATGGGCTGATCCATGACCCAAGAATCCGTACGAGTATTCGATGAATTTTTTATCGAACTTTTCATCAGTCCATTAGACAAAGTGAGCATAGAATCCGGTACGGTGAGTGTGATATCTATCGTAGTTCGTTCATTGGGTTTGTCTATCGTAGGAAACCACCGACTATTATTTTCTGTCTCGCCCTGAGACCACAGTTGAGTAGGTAAGGTGGGGTCAATATTGCGAGGATCTATGAAATACAGACCATTATCATCGGTGATCGCTGAGCTTCCTCTAGTCTCATTTTCACTGGGTTTTGCTATATAGTCGATCAGTATATTCAACGTATCCTTTCGCGTATACTTTCTACCTAATTTGATATTGATTTTGGAATCATCATAAAGATAATGGAGTGAATTGCCGTTGACAGTAATAGATTTTATTTCATATTTTTTAGCATCTAATTCCAGTGAATCTATGGCATAAAATACAGGCACTAGTTTTAATTTTGCCAACCCTAATACATATTCTTTTTCCCAATCAAATTGCAAATGAAGGCTCGTATGGATCAAATCCCAGGTCCGGGTAGCTGCAGGTTGATAGAGTGTATGAAAAGGAGTCGTGTCCAATTCCTCTCCCAAGGCATCTGCAATCACTTCTATAGGATCCAAGGTGCGATGTTCCATTTCTGTTAAATCAGAAGTATCAGATTCTGAAGGTTGTACGACAGCCTTTTGGCTCTTTTGAGTAATAGCACAACTGTAGAAAAATAATATACAGCTTATGGCCAGCATGTGATATTTCATAATGGGTAAATATTAAATAGTAGAATGTATGATTTTGTCAGAAAAATAAAATGCCGTAACAGCGGCCAAAGTGATAAGTCCGGTAAATACTATAGGAAATAAAAAAGTAAAAAAAGTCATTGAGATACATAAACCCCCAAATACTATACTTTGGATTCGCAATAAGCCTTTCCAGAGATGAGCGCTAGTGTTGTTTTTTAATAAAAATAGATTGATCCAACCTCCAAATATACAAAGTAAGACGAAGCAGGTACTCAATCCTGTAAAGATATCAAATGTGCTACGAAAGATACCCATACCCATATCTTGCTTATAATTGGTCATCAGATCGATTAATTGTCTTTCGGTATCATTCGTGCCGTGCGGGGTGTTAAAAAAACTCAATAAATGAAAGAAAGCTGTGAGAAATTGTAAGGAGAGGAGGGAGAATACGGCTTTCTTAAACATGAATGGTCTATGAGCTGCAAAGGTAGTTTAAAGGTGGAGATTTTTATGTTTTTTGCAACGTAGGTATGGAGTGCACGAATCTTTTGATTAAATTTGCCACGGAGGCACGGAGTGCACGGAAGTTTTTGTTTGTTGTTGTAAATTTATTCCGTGTTTATTCGTGTCTCCGTGGCAATTAAACAAGAAGGACGAAATCTAAAACACAACCCTTTTTATATCAAATTTTAACCTTCCAAAATTTAATATCAATCCTACTTTACAGCTCCAACACTTCAGGTAGTTAATCGTTTGGGCATAGTCCTCATTTGCAATTCCGTCTTTTGCTTTTATTTCAAGAATAATTTTCCCAAACACCACAAAGTCCGCAAAGAACTTATGCGGAAGTATTATATCCTTATAAGGTATACTGAACTCCTTTTCTCGTTCATATAGAGTCTGTCTTTTCCTGAATTCATATTCATAAGCATCTTTATAAACGATTTCTAAAAAACCATGACCAAGAATCTTATGGATTTCTGGATTTTTTCCCCCCTGCCTACCTTTAGCTTTGTAATATGCTTTAAAAAATCATATTACAATTATTAATGAATGACCCCGCAGTAGAACTGCGAGGTATCAATACAAATACACTAAAACAGACGTAACTGATTTTTATGAAATTGCTTATATACATTTTTATCT
>JAYSTG010000016.1:0-2322 GCA_043719965.1 Saprospiraceae bacterium
TTAACATTTCTAGTTCACCCAGACTCAAGGCGTCATTAGGTCGGCCTGCCAACCCTACTATATCTTGAATTTCCGATTCAGAGATTGGTTTCAATTCCATGATTTTTCATTTTGATTTTGTAATATGCTTTTCAATTGTTTTCTTGCTCTGAATAAATGACTTTTTAAAGTTCCGATAGGTAGTTTGGTTACAATATGAATTTCTTCGAGGCTCAATTCCTTTTGATGAAATAGTGTAAGTACTAATCTGGGTACTTCTGGTAAATTTTGTATGGCTTTTTCTAAAAATTCAGCCTCTTGTTTGTCATCATATGATATAGCAGTGCTTAGTATATAATCATTTTCAATGTTTTGATTTATAGCTGTAGTTACATTGATCTTTTTTTTCTGTCGTAATTTCTTATTACAGATATTGTAGGCAATGGCAGCTATCCAGGTTGATAATTTCGACTCTTGTCTATATCCTCCTAAAGCTTGATATACTTTAAATATATTTCTTGAATCAGATCCTTTTGATCTTCCTCGTTTAATATTACCCGATGTACGATTAACTTTACTAAACGACTGGTACGATGCATTACTTCGGCAAATAAGTCTTGCTCACCCTTAATAATGTGGTCTACCAATTGCCAATCGTCGGAGTCAATCACATTGTATTATTTACTTATCATCAATTAGAGTCTTAAAACCCTTAAAAGATGCAATTTTGCCCAAAAAATTGAAAATTTTTAGAGAGTACCTTAACTGTATCGGCCACTCTGTTTCGAAAAAACTCCAATAATCCCCTAAATTGCAATATGAATATACCAAATCGGAGCATAGCGCTCATAGCACACGATGGTAAAAAGTTGGACATGGCTTCGTTTATCTATAAGAACCATGCGATGCTTAAGGGATTGATACTTTATGCTACCGCTATTACGGGGTCCTATATTGAGCGAGAAGGCATACCAGTGATCAAACTCTTATCCGGGCCCAGAGGCGGTGACGCACAGATAGCTGCTATGGTTGCTGAAGGCAAACTCAGAGCAGTCATTTTCTTTCGGGATCCATTAGATGCGCATCCACACGAGCCTGATGTACAGATGCTGATGCGGATATGTGATGTACACAATATACCTTTGGCTACTAATCCTGCCACCGCTACGATGATTATAGACACCTTGGCCTTTGAACAGAAATAAATACTTCAAAATATAGAGATGTTTATTAGTTGGATCGTTTTGAATGTGCTATTGTATGGTATAGGCATTTTCGCATTAAGTAAAAGCAAAGAGAAGTTAGGTTCAGTATTGATTATTTTTAGTTCTGTTTCAATACTGATTCCACTATTGAGATTGTATTTTCAACCGGATGCGATATGGGTTATTCTTTTAATTGGTGCACCATTGTTGTTTATCACTAATATTGTAGCTAGGTTTATCGCAAAACGATTGCAATAGGTTTATTATTCCAATAGTTGATCTATTTTCAATACTTGATCTATCAAGCCTATGCTATGCTGATTTTGTTCTACTCCATGGACAGTAAGTAGAGTTAGAAAAATTTGTTTTTTGGTTTTGCTTGATTCCTTGAAAAGATTAATCCTTTTACGCAATTGAAAGGAATTTGTTTTGTCTAGTTTGATGGACGAGTTATAAAATTTAGCTTCACAGACATTGATACATTGATCTGCTCGATCTATTAAGAGGTCGATCTGCAACCCTTCGTGTTCTCGATCGCCCTGAAGTTTATAGGAGGAGATTGAAGTTCGGAGCGCTGGGATCCCCAATTTATATTTTATGGCATCAAGATGTGCAAACCATGTATTTTCAAAAGCATAGCCAGACCAGGCTTTCCATGTAGGTGACTCTGCAGTCGCTAAAAAATCTTGAAATTGCTCTGATTCCACGAATTTTAAATAAAACAGAGAATATGGATCGATCAATCGATAGACAATATCTTTTTTGTGCTTAGCAAAAGGTTTGATCTTAAGTACAAAGTCGGAAATCACCAGATCTTCTATTTTTTCGCTGATGTGCCCACCATCGCTGAGCTTTAATGCGTCCAATAATTCTTTTCTGGTCAACCCTTGCCACTTTTTGGATAGCGCTCGAATGATAGCAATATATTTTTTAGCATTTCTGAATAAGGAAGGATAAAAATTGTAGAACTCATTGGACAGTGTACTTTTGGGATTAAAAAATAAATGATTTATCGCCTGAGCAGCGCTCCAACCTTTTTTTATTTCCTGTAGATAATGTGGAATACCTCCAAAAGTCATATAGATCAGCGATAGTTGATAGGCATCCAGGTGTACTTGATTGGCTTTTAAAAACTGAT
>JAYSTG010000151.1:0-1955 GCA_043719965.1 Saprospiraceae bacterium
CCTTCAAACCTTGCTTGACGATGATGACGCGGGTATGATCCTCAATAACTATCTCTCAAAAAATAAATCTGTTCCCCTTCACACACTCCAGGAGCCCCTTTAACTGTTTACTATCGGTTTGGGGTAATGTTTACCCGGTATAAAGTTGTACCGTTTTTGATCTTGCTCATCCAGTAGCTCAGGATGGAATATTTTATTTTCGGGTATGTGTTCCAGCGCTTTGATCCAGTGGCGAATAAATCTGCCTTGTGGATCGTATTTCTTAGCAATAAATCCTAAACTGACGGGCTTTTCTTCATGCGTGTCAGGAATCAATCCTGCCAAGGATTGCCAATTGATCCAATTACTTGCTGGATCATAGTCGATCAAGTTGGATTCGTACCAATCAGCACCCAATTGCCAATTTACTTTTAAAGAGTACACTAAAAACTGAGCAGCAACACTGCGCAATGGAAAAGGCAAATAACCTGTGGCTGCCAATGCTTTCATGGATGCATCTATCAATGGTATCCCCAATCGTCCCTCTTTCCAAAGTTTGAATAAAAACTGCTCTTCAGAAGGGGATTCGATCGGTTTTTGAGATATGCCTCCTCTTAAAAATATTTTATCTCCATATTTTTTGGCCAATAATCTACAGTAGTCTCTACGAATAAGTGCTGTGGTCATTTTTTGAGACCCTTCGTTACTTCCATGAATGGATTCATAAGATTTTATCTCATGATAGACCATCTTAGGAGAAAGACATCCCTGTGATAACCACGGTGATAACTTTGATGAAAAGAGTGGATCCGAAACGAAATTATCTTTAGTTCTAAATTTGCGAAGCCCCGAATCCGACCAGACATAGTCTTTAAGTTTTTTAATTCCTTCTTCTTCACCTCCTAAAAAAAGTGATGGCGCCTCTGTTGGTTTTAAGCCCAGAACCTCTATAGAAGGAATAGAGCCTGGATCATAAGGCTGGAAAATGGGAATCAAGGCATCTGGAGTAGGCAATAAAGTTCTGACCGGAACTATCCGTTCCAATTCTTTGCGAAATGCTGAAAAATTATCAGGTGTATGGGTTACAGGAAAAGGCAAATCTTGAGTATAATACAGCATTTTACCTCGTGCATACCACATCTCTTGTCCGATGGTCCAAAGGTTTCTTTCTAATCTATCCTGGACGAGGACTTCATCACGAGTCCGTTCGCGATTACAAAAAACTACCGAGGTTTTAAATTCTTTAGCCAAATCAAATAGCACATTCTCAGGATACCCTACCCTGACAATCAGGTCACTACCTAGAGCACGAAGCGACCACCTTAATGCTGTCACAGCGTCTATGATAAATTGTGCCCGATGCAGGTGCATCCTGGTGTGACCAAATCTTGAACCTGCATTGAATGCCCTAGGGTCAAAAACATAAACGGGTATCACTTCACTATTCCATCGAATGGCCTCATATAAAGCTTCATTGTCATGCAGGCGTAGGTCTTGGCGATACCAAAGCAATGACTTGTTTTTCATACTCCCTGTGGCTCTACTTGTTTTATCTTTGCAAAAATAATCTTAAGGTGAATCAAAATCGAATAATACTTTGGATTACGTTTTCAAGTTTCATCCTAGGCTGTAAACAGTCGCCTGAACCGAATTTACTACTCCCTACTATTGCAGCTTTGAATTCGGAATTAATGGCCCTGCATGATACTACCATGATAAAACATGGGGAATGCTTAGCCCTGATTGATATGCTAAAACTAAAAGTCAACACTTCTGGCAAATTCCATATGACTTATATCGACAGTATTCGTACGGAATTGGATCACTCCAATGAGTCCATGATGGACTGGATGGCACATTATACAGACCCGATAGAGAAAGACAGCACTGCAATACATTATCTGAAAGCCCAACTCAATATCATGAAAAACATATCGATCTATCAAACGAAGAATATAGAGTTGGCCAAAAAAATA
>JAYSTG010000152.1:0-1953 GCA_043719965.1 Saprospiraceae bacterium
ATCTGATCATTACTTCCAGAGGTCATAATTCTTTTAAAAAATTCACATTGGATGGTAAGTACATATCAACAATTTTTCTTCCAGGTGCGTTTGTATGCAGACCTGTGATTCATAGAGATCATTTATTCGCTGGGGTATGTTGGTCCCGATTGAGATATCTGGAACAAACTCCAAATTCTGGTTTTGTGACCATCTTGGATAAAAATGATAGGGTAGTATCTAATCCCGGAGGAACTAAACCTACCTATATCAAAGGCCAATTGCAACTGATGTTACAGGAAAATAATAGTTTCATGCATTGTCATGATGTTTGCATTGATCATGATGAAAATATCTATATCTGTCAGTGGAATGCTAAAAAGACTTACCCTATAAAATTGGAAAGAGTTTAGGATATTTTCATTTTCCAAATATCCCTTCAATAGATTTACCATGTCCCTCTGGGGTAGTATAAACCGGTCGACCTTCAACTACAAAATTCGTATCTGGTGCTATGCCTAACGCCTGGTAAATCGTTTGGTGTACCTGATCGATTACAATAGGTTCGGTAGTAGCGCTAAACGGCCGCTCTTCAGCGGTCTGGCCTATGACATGCCCTCGTTTGATACCACCTCCCCACATTAACATACTGCACCCATCTGTAAAATGTCGATGCATACCATAATGCTTGGGCTCTGTAATTTTATCGGGTACATCGACTTGATCTTTTACTTTGGAACCTGGCCTGCCTTCAGTCAACATGTCTCTGCTAAATTCACTAGCTAAAATCACTAAAGTACGATTTAACAATCCGCGCTGATCGAGCTCCTCAATCAAAGTACTTATAGGTCTATCGATCAATTCTTTCATATTGACTAATCGCATATGGCCATTTTCATGAGTATCCCATCCCAAAAATGGCTCGTATTCTGTGGTTACACTTATAAACCGAGCGCCATGTTCCACCAACCTTCTTGCCATCAAACATCCTAAACCAAATCGACCTGTATTATATCGGTCATAACTTTCCTTGGGTTCCATACTCAAATCGAATGCTTTGGCTTCAGGAGATTTTAATAAAGCATAAGATTTTTCCATTGATCGGATATAAGATTCTTGCTGATAACTATGGGCGCTTTTTAGAGGTCCTTGTTCAATAATTTCTTTTAATAGTTTTTGCCTTCGTTCAAACCTTTGAAGATCCATACCAGGCGGAGGTGAGATAGATTCTAAACCGGACATAGGATCCGGGATACTGAACGGTGCATATTCTGATCCTAAAAAGCCGGATGAATGAAAAGCTTTTAATTCTTCTCCTTCTCCAACAGTAAATCGTTGTCCTATATCGATAAACGAAGGGATAATTCCATTTCTGCTTCCGAGCTCTTTGGCAATCCAGGCACCGATATGAGGAGGTTGCACATTTTGTGGAGGTTGGTAACAAGTGTGCCAATGATACTGATGTCGAGTGTGTAGTATAAATCCAAGATCCGCCGCACGGTAAGATCGGATTAAAGTACCCTTATCCATAGAATTAGCAATCCCTTCTAGACCTTCAGAAAATCGAATGCCTTCCAGTTTAGTGGGTATAGACTTAAATGTACTGATCACTGACTTGCTCTCCATGCCAGTGACAAATGGGGTATATGTTTTAGGGTCGAAAGTTTCAGTATGAGCCATACCTCCAGCCATCCAGAGTAATATCACACCATCTGCCGTTGGTATTATTTTTTTATTTGGAGTACAAGCGCTGAATAAGGTTGAGCTAGCAGCACCCGCACTGAGAGACGCTAATGTCGCTTGTTTCATCATTTCGATAAATTCCCTTCTTGTCAACTCAGTACTCATAAAAATTGAAATTCTGGTGAAACGATAATAGACCACATGATTTCTTCAATATTCGATCGGTCTACAGGATGGAGATATTGTAGTAAGATTTTGCTTTCCTTGAAAGATGGTGGTCTATTGAGCAAT
>JAYSTG010000153.1:0-1953 GCA_043719965.1 Saprospiraceae bacterium
GTGACCTGGCAAAGGCAATGCTTGTGTATTTTTATTTGAAAAACGGAAATCAGTTGCAGGCTCAAAAGTTATACGAGGAACTCACTTCGCCCGACAGGACTGGATATTCGAGCCAGTCTATCCTATCGTTCGCCGCAAGCTTTTTAGGAAAAAAAGACCTTGCTCATGCGCACTTCAAAAAAGCTATTGAGGAACGTGATAATTGGCTGCCTTATTTTATAAATCTTCCCATCCGTCTTCCAAACGAAGCGCTGTCCGATCCAAGAAATATGGCTCTAATGATTGAGCATTTCCCTTTCACGAAGAATCAGCAATAAATAAACAATGGATGAAGGGTAATCATCTCCTGAAAATGTCATAGGTTTAAATAGCTATGGGTTATTGACTATCAGGGAAAAATTGTAAATTCAGCACAAACTACTCTCATGCCCTCACTTATTCCCGGCTTCGAATATGACATCTTCATCAGCTACCGTCAAAAAGATAACAAGTACGATGGCTGGGTAAATGAATTTGTTTCAAACCTGAAGAAAGAATTAGAAGCTACCTTTAAAGAAGATGTATCAATTTACTATGATGAAAATCCGCACGATGGCTTGCTCGAGACACATGACGTAGATGATTCCCTAAAAGAAAAACTAAAGTGCCTGGTTTTCATTCCCATTGTTTCACGAACGTATTGTGATTCAAAATCATTTGCATGGAAACATGAATTCGCGGCTTTTGTGGAAATAATTTCCAGGGATGAAATTGGCCCGAAAGTAAAGTTGAGCAATGGGAATGTTGCAAGCAGAATTTTACCGGTACGAATTCATGATCTGGAAAAAGAAGATACAGCTCTTTTTGAATCTCACATAGGAGGTGTTATGCGTTCTGTTGATTTTGTGTATAAGACCGCAGGCGTAAATCGGCCGTTGCGCCAACACGAAGGGCATCCGGATGAAAATCAGAATCATATCAACTACCGCGACCAGATCAATAAAGTGGCCAATTCGATAAAAGAGATTATCGGTGGACTTGCTCGCAGGGATGGGAGGATATCAGTAACTGCAATTGAAAATGATTCAAAGAAAATCAATACTTTTATAAAGCATCTCCCGACACCAGGGACAAAAAAAAAGCGATCAATTATTGCCGCAGGGATAATTTTTTTTGCAATTATGGGCTACTTATTTTACTACCACACGGCACAACAGGGAGAAGCATTAACCGAGTTTCCGGGAAAATCCATTGCTGTCCTACCCTTTGAAAATTTAAGTGGTGATCCGGAGCAGGAATATTTCAGCGATGGAGTAGCCGAAGAAATACTGATTGCTTTGGCTCAGATTAAAGACCTAAAAGTTGCAGGACGAACCTCCTCCTTCCGGTTTAAAGGTAATGTTGTGGATCTTCAAGAGGTAGGGGAAAAGTTGAAGGTGAATACGGTCCTCGAAGGAAGTGTTCGCAGGCAGGGCAATCGTGTAAAGATCTCCGCGAAACTCCTGAACGTGGCGGATGGATACCAATTATGGTCGGAACAGTTCGAACGGACTGTAAACGATGTATTCAAAATACAGGAAGAGATCGCTGTTGCCATTTCCCAACGCCTAAAAGTTACTTTGCTTCAAAATGAAACATTAATAATAGGTGACAACCTTACGCAGAGCAGTGAGGCCTATGATGCCGTATTGAAGGGCCGTTTTTTTTGGAATAAGAGAGAATTAAAGGAGAGCGAAAAGTATTTTAAGCAAGCCATTGAAATGGACTCAAACTTTGCGGCAGCATACGCGGGACTGGCCGAGACATATGTTGTATTTCCATTTTTTCGCGCAGGTTCACCAATTGAATCTATGCCCAAAGCTCAGGAAGCTGCTGAAAAAGCTATTCAACTAGACAATACACTTACAACTCCTTATTTTTCGATTGCCCATAAGAAAGCTATTTTTGATTGGGATCGCGAAGAGGCGCGGGACA